>JBEBGA010000054.1:0-12227 GCA_040081695.1 Pyrinomonadaceae bacterium | reverse complement strand
GGACGCAAATCAGAATTGAATAATGCCATTCATTCAGGCGGAATGGAGTTAAGGGCGTTTTTTTAGGATTATTTTTTTCGATCATCTGCGGAAAAAATTTGCCCCTGAGGAACCTGAACGCCGTGAGACATTTGAAAAACTAACATCCCAATTAAAGACCGAGGTCGCCCGCATCAACCAGCAAATATCGGACTTTCTTAACTACTCGCGACCGGCGACCGCCAAGCTCGTCCCGCTTGACGCCCGCAAGGCCATCGAGGAATCGCTCCGCATCGTCGAGCCGCAGGCGGAGGAAAAGAGCATCACCATCGGCGTCGTCGAGCACGAAAATGTGCCGCAGATAATGGGTGACCCCGAATTCTTGCGCTCGGTATTTAACAACCTATTCATCAACGCCGTCCAGGCGATGGAAACAGACGGCGGACATCTCGGCATCAAGATATTGCCCGACGAAGGCGGCGAATTCGTCCGCTTTGAGATCACAGATACGGGCAACGGCATCTCGCCCGATAGCCTCTCAAAGATATTCGAGCCGTACTTTTCGACCAAAGAAACGGGCACGGGCCTCGGCCTCGCTATCGTGCAAAAAATAGTCGATATACATCACGGCAAGATCGAGGTCAAATCGGTCGAAGGCGAAGGGACGAAATTTACGGTAAAATTACTGAAAGCAGAGAATTAGCCACAGAGAACACAGAGTTCACTGAGTGAAAAGAATTAATCTCATCTTTCTCTGTGGTCTCTGTGGCAAAACAGTTTTATGGCACGCAAATCAATACTTGTAGTTGATGATGAAAAGAATCAACGAGAAATTTTAGAAACTATCCTGTCGGGCGAGGGCTATGACGTGACGACGGCGAGCTCGGGTGAAGCGGCGATGAAATTTGTCGCTGACCGGCATTTTGACCTCGTCCTGACCGACCTCAAGATGACCGGCATGAGCGGGCTTGAGTTGCTGAAGGCGCTGACCGATTTTGACAAATCGATCATCGTCATCCTGCTCACCGCTCACGGCACTATCGATTCGGCGGTAGACGCTCTGCGTTTGGGAGCGTTCGAGTATCTACAAAAACCGTACGACAGCGAAAAGCTGCTTGAGACCGTTTCACGTGCTCTCAAAAAATTAACGATGCTCGACGCTGAGATCGTCTCGGTCTCGCCCGAGATGGACAAGGTCAAAAAGCTGATCCTCAAGATCGCCAAATCCAGCTCGACCGTCCTCATCCGCGGCGAAAGCGGCACCGGCAAAGAGTTGATCGCGCGTGCGATCCATAAAAACAGCCTGCGCTCGAACGAGGTTTTCCAAGCCGTCAACTGTGCGGCGATCAACGAGCACCTGCTCGAATCGGAGCTGTTTGGCCACGAAAAAGGCTCGTTTACCGGAGCCGTCTCAGACAAAAAAGGGCTCTTTGAGATCGCCGACGGCGGTACGCTTTTTCTTGATGAGATCGGCGAGCTCGATATCGCTTTGCAGGCGAAGATCTTGCGGGCATTGCAGGAAAGGCAGATCCGCCGTGTCGGCGGAGTCCGCGAACTCAACGTCGATGTCCGCGTCGTGACCGCGACAAACCGCGACCTGCTCCACATGGTCGGCGAAAAACGCTTTCGCGAGGATCTCTATTACCGGCTCAACGTGCTCTCGATCGAACTGCCCGCCCTGCGCGAACGCCGCACCGACATCCCCGTGCTCATCGATTATTTCGTCGCCAAGCACACCAAAGGCACGAACCGCAAGATCACCTTCGCCCCCGACGCCCGAAAACTGCTCGACGAATACGCCTATCCCGGCAACGTCCGCCAGCTCGAATCCGCGCTCGAACGCTCGATCTTACTCTGCGAAGACGACCGCGTCACACTCGACGACCTGCCGCCCGAGATGACCCAATCCGGCGGACGCACTACAGCAACCACGCCCGCATCCGGCGACCTCTTCGCCCTGCCCTCGAACGGCGTAAATTTCGAAGACGTCGAACGCAGCCTGATAATGCAAGCCATGGAACGCACCGACAACAACATCACCAAATCGGCAAAGCTGCTCGGATTAACATTTCGTACATTGCAGTACAGGCTTGAAAAATTTGGTTTCAAGAAAGACGAAGGAACTGAGGAAGACGAAGATTCGTAATTTGTGTTTGGAGTTCACGCTTTAGCGTGCTTCGATATTAGTTATTGGCCGCCTAAAAGGCGGGACTCCAAACGTGAAACAGGAGAAAACATCATGGAATGGTTCTCAACATTAAGCTTGGCTCTCGGTTCGGCTTGGACGTCGGGTATCAATCTTTACGCCACGGTCACGATTCTCGGGTTGCTGCAAAAATTTGGTGCGACCAAGCTGCCGGGCGGGCTCGATTCGCTCGACAACTGGTGGATCATCGGCATCGCCGGTGGGCTCTATATCATTGAGTTTTTCGCCGACAAATTTCCATACGTCGATAGCGTGTGGGATGTCGTCCATACATTTATCCGCGTGCCTGCCGGAGCGGTCGTTGCGTACGCGGCGACAAATCAGCTTGATTCGAGCGTCTATATCCCCGCGGCGTTGGTCGGCGGCGGGCTCGCTCTCGCTTCGCATGGTACTAAGGCAGCGGCGCGTGTTGGTGCCAATCTATCGCCCGAACCGATCTCGAATTGGGCACTGTCATTTTTCGAAGATGGCCTCGTGATCTTCGGCGTGATCCTTGCGGTCTTTGCCCCGATGGCTATCGCTGTCGTGCTATTTTTGTTCGTTCTGTTCTTTATCTGGTTTTTACCCAAAGTATTTCGCAGCTTTCGGCGGATGTTTCGTGCGGTCGGGGCGTATTTTAGGGGCGAAGGCTTTAACGACGTAGCCGTCCGATGAACTGGGAACGCACATTCCAACTGCTCGCCGTCGTATTTGCCGGAATCGCCGCGTTCTTTTACTGGCGGGGCAATTATGACGCGATGTTTGTCACCGCCGTGATCGGTGCCGCCGCGTTTTTTTTGAGCATCCGAATGCAGGTAAAAACCCGCATCGACGAGCGACGAGCAAAAGAATCCGAAGCAGACGAACCCGAACCCTGACTTCAATAAAATATGTCACGCATCGTCCTCTCGACAATGGGCAGCCTCGGCGACCTGCATCCGATGATGGCTCTCGGGCTCGAACTCAAAAAACGCGGCCACAGCGTCGTCGTCAATACCTGGCAAGGCTACAGCGAAAAGATCATCGAAAACGGACTCGAATTTGCACCGCTTCGCCCTGACCTCGACCCGACCGACGCCGAGCTAATCCGCAAAACAATGGACGCCCGCACGGGCCCCGAAATGGTCATCCGCGAGATCATATTGCCGAGCATTCGCGAAATGTATGACGATATGCTGGCTGCTGTCGAGGGTGCGGATGTTTTTTTGAACGGTGAGATCGTCTATACAGCCGCATCGATCGCGGAGAAAACGGGAGTGAAATGGATCACGACGAGCCTTTCACCGCTCTGCATGTTTTCTTCGCATGACCCAAACGTCTATCCACAGGCGACGTGGCTCGAATTCCTGCGGCCTTTGCCCGCCGTATTTCACCGCGAACTGTTTCGCGTAATGCGTTGGACGGTCAGCGGCTGGTACGAACCCTACAAATCCCTACGCCGCGATCTCGGCTTAGATCCTAACCACGATCCGATATTTACCGACAAATTTTCGCCGCTCCGGCATCTCACGATGTTTTCCGAGGCGATCGGAAAACCGCAGCCGGATTGGCCCTCGCAGACGATCCAAACCGGGTTTTGCTTTTACGACGAGAGCGAGACGCTCGAGCTGCAGCCCGAGCTGGCCGCTTTTCTTGACGACGGCGAATCGCCAATAGTTTTCACGCTTGGCTCTGCTGCCGTGATGGATGCGAGAGATTTTTTTGACGAGAGCGCAAAGGCGGCAAAGCTGCTCGGACGTCGTGCGGTTTTGTTATACGGCAAGGACAACGCTCCGCCAAAGGGCCTTGATGACAATATCGTGGCGTTTGAGTTTGCGCCGTATTCGCTGGTCTTTCCGCGAGCATCGTGTGTCGTGCATCAGGCGGGCGTAGGCACGACCGCACAGGTGTTGCGTGCCGGAGTGCCGCATCTGATCGTTCCGTTTAGCCACGACCAACCGGATAACGCCGCCCGCTGCCGACGTGCCGGTGTCGCCGAGATCATCGGCCGTGACCGTTACAATGCCGAAAGTGCAGCCAAAGCTTTGTCAGCAATACTCTCAGATGAGAAATATCGCGCAAACGCTTTGCCGTTAAAACGAATCATAGATTCGGAAAATGGCACCAAAGCCGCGTGTGACGCTATCGAAGATATTTTGCGCTGACCGCTATCGGGGTTAAACTATCACGAGCGAAATATTGTGAGCGAATTAAAACATCTACTCGAAAATAACAAACGTTGGGCATCGCGTATGACCGACGCCGACCCGACATTTTTCTCAGGACTTGCCGACCAGCAAGCCCCCGAATATCTCTGGATCGGCTGCTCGGACAGCCGCGTCTCGGCAAATACCATCGTCGATCTAAATCCGGGCGAGGTCTTTGTCCATCGCAACGTCGCAAATCTGGTCATCCATACGGATATGAATTGCCTCGCGGTGCTGCAGTTTGCCGTCGAGGTGCTCAAGGTCAAGCACATCATCGTATGCGGCCATTATAATTGCGGCGGCGTCGTCGCCTCGCTCGATGGCAAAAGCCACGGCCTGATCGACAATTGGCTGCGGCATATCCAGGACACGGCAAACTATATTGAAGCCGAGCTTTCAGCGATCAGCGACCCCGTCGAACGCGTCAATCGTCTGTGCGAACTCAACGTCTGCGAACAGGTCATCAACGTCGGCGAGACTACAATTGTTAAAGAAGCGTGGGCCCGCGGGCAGCAGTTGACCGTTAACGGCTGGATCTACGGCCTCAAGGACGGCCACATCAGCGACCTCGATATTTCGATGAAAGGCGAGGCCGACCTCGTAAACCTGCGGCAGAGATTTTTCTCACACGGCCACAAAACGATCTAAAATCAATATGTTCCGTCACAAATACATAGCTTTTGTCTTGATCCTGTTGCTCTCCGCAACGGCCGCTTCGGCCCAAATGTCCCGCAAGCCCTCGCCGACTCGCGAACCAAAAGGGGCGATGGACAAAAAACCCGATTCGCCAAAGAATTCGCTGCCGAAAATAGAATCGCGGAATGCGTTTAACTCGATCGCCCGCGTCTATCACGCCGGAACGCCTTATGCGATGCCGCATGTGATGTTTGTCATCGACCGCCGTTCTAATAACAAGATCTATTTCATTAATTCGCAAAAATATCGCTTTCACAAGGATTTCTTGCTTGCCACATATCTGGTACCCCGCGGGACCGATGTTTTTAAGGGAATTTATGTCGATCTAGACCGCCGATTTATGGTCGGCACCATCGCTTGGCAAGCTCCGGTCGAGAAATTTACGTGGGAACTGTGGGAAGGCGATCTCGCCTCGGCCGAGCTTATTAAAATGGCAAACGCGACGATCAACGGCCACTTTTTTCAAAAGTCGACAAGCTAGACGACACCGTCGAGATCGGCGACAACGAGATCCTCATCTTAAAAGAATTGCCGCTGACGCTGCCGCCGGTTCGCGGTGTGATCGTGGCAAAACCTTCGTCACCGCTCTCGCACATCAACATCCTCGCCAAGGGCTGGAATATCCCCAACGTCTATATCAAAGACGCCGATAAGCTCTTTCGCAGTTACGATACGTTCGTGATGAAGCTTAGTGCCAATCTGACGGATTACAGCTTTGACAAAGCGTCGAAAGACGACATCGATCAGAAATTTATCTCGCCTGACCAGCAGATCCCGCCGGCTGACCTCAAGACCACAAAGCTCGCGGGCCTTCGCGAAATGCGAAAGACGGACAGCATAAAATACGGAGCAAAGTCGGCAAATCTTGGCGAGATGCTCAATAAAAAACTGGTCGGCATCACCGTGCCTGACGGTTTCTCCGTTCCCTTTTATTGGTACGATAAATTCATGAAAGAGAACGGTTTTGACAAGATCATCGACGATCTAATGGATCAGAACGACTTTGTTCATAACCCAAAGTTTCGGCGGCAAAAGCTCGAAGAATTTCGAAACACTATCCAAAAAGGCAAATTTGACGAGACGCTAAAAGCAGATCTTATAGCCAAATGGAAAACGCAGCTTGGTGGTAAACCCGTCTTTGTTCGCAGTTCGTCTAACAGCGAGGACCTACCTAATTTTAGCGGTGCGGGATTATATTCCAGCGTGCCAAACGTCATCGCCGAGGACAAACTTGTCGAAGCCGTCAAAAAAGTCTGGGCGTCGCTCTGGAAATTTGAGGCTTACGAGGCACGCGTCCGCAATTACGTTAGCCAGTCCGACGTTTATATGTCGGCGCTCGTCCAGATCGGGGTCGATATGGAACGCGGCGGCGTGATGATCACTAAAGACCCCTTTGACGACCGCAGCAAAAATAGCGTCTATATCAGCGCAGTCTGCGGCCACAATTCAAAGGTGGTCGATAATACCGGCCTGCCCGAACAGATCTTATTTAATCCAAAGTCGAATTCAGTTATAGTGATGACGCTTTCGCAGCAGGAAAACGCTCTCGCATTTGACGCCAACGGCGACCTCAAAGAGACCGTCGATAAATGCGCCGCGAGCGCAACGAAACGTGTTTTGAACGATGCTCAAGCTCGTGCTCTCGCAAAAGCCGCGATCAACATCCGAACCGCTTTTGGCGGTAAAAAAGAGCAGGACATCGAATGGGGCATTTTGGGCAGCAAGATATACATCGTCCAGGCACGGCCATATATCGACAAATAAAAGTCAGTCAGCCTTTATGCTTCTTAGTTTTGCTTTTGCGTACTTTGCTCCTTTGCGTAAAAATCTTATTTAAGCCGTTAGATTTAAGGAATAATAAAATGAAATTACTAGCAATTTGTCTTTCAGCGATCATCGCGATCGGTTGCAGCAATGCGGCAAAGCCTGTCGCTCAAGATACCAACACTACAAAACCGGCGAATACCGAAAAATCACAAACGGCGATCGCCCATACGACTGAAAATCAGACGCCGCCTGCAAATACCGGTGCTCCGTCAAAATGGAAACAGAGCGGCGACCCGATCGACACCAAATTATTGGATACGGCGATCGCGACAGCCGAGGTTGCTTTCAAGAAAAAGCCGGATGATGCCGCCGCCAAGAAAACTCTTGCCGAGGCCTACTACAGTCGGGCTGACGCCCTGACCGCCGCGCGGCAATATGCCTCGGCCATTGGTGATTATCGCCGTACACTAAAATACGCCCCTAACCACAAAGAAGCCAAAGAGTGGATCGATAAGATCACGATGATCTACGGCAGCATGAACAAAGAGGCTCCGCCGGAGGGACAGGAACCTCCGCCGCTGACGCTTGATAAAGGAAAGTAGGATATGAAAAAGACCATCATCAGTATTTTTGCTGTTATCATCGTGGGGCTCGCAGTTTCGGCCGCATCGTCTCAAACAGCGAAACGCATTACATTCAAACGCGGAGCCACTTCGGCGACCGTTACCGGCACTCTAAACGGCTACTCGCAAAAACGTGTTTTTGTGATCCGCGTACTCGACGGGCAGACGATGAAAACCGAAAACACCGGTAACAGATCGATATCTATATTTATCGAGGGGCCGGCCGGATCGGGTTACGAGCAAGACATGGCCGCCGATTGTCACGCATATAACGAGATCACGCCGACTGTTGCCGGTGACTATAAATTCACCATTCAGCAATGCACCAAGTCCGACCCGTGGAAAGGTACGTTCAAGTTCAAAGTGACCGTCAACTAGACAAGCATCGGCGCGAAAATCTAAGATATCTCTTTTGTGTTTACACGCAATATTTACATAACGGAGATTTGATCAAGTTTTATGGCACTTTCAGCAAACGATATTAGAAAAGGTATGGTCATTGTCCACGAAGGCGTGCCGGTCCGCGTGATGGAATTTCACCACCACACCCCCGGCAATCTGCGTGCGATGGTCCAGGCACGGCTTCGCAATCTGATCACGGGCAACTCGTTCGAGTTTCGCTTTCGTTCGAACGACACGCTCGACAAAGTGACGCTCGAACAGCACAAGATGGATTACCTGTACTCGGACGGCTCGCACCATCATTTTATGAACTCGGAAACCTACGAGCAGGTCGCTCTGACCGAAGACGAGCTTGGAGACGCTGCTCAGTGGCTGATGCCAAATCTCAAGATCGAGGTTGAGTTTTACGATGGCACCCCGATCGGCGTTGCCCTACCGGCAACGATGGACCTGACCGTCTCGCGGACCGATCCGCCTCTAAAGGGTGCGACCGCTTCGAATTCGAACAAGCCCGCAACACTCGAAAATGGTGTTACCGTGTCGGTGCCACCATTCATCGTTGAGGGCGAGATGATACGTGTCAACCCGACCGAGGCCAAGTATATGGAGCGCGTAAAATAGCTCAGATTTTTGTTTGGCGAAAAAGCCCGCGAGGTCCGGAGAGGTTCGAATTATCGTTTCTTTCAGGATTTTACGGGCTTTTAGCACTTTTTTAGGCTAAGAAAAAAATGTTTTTCGTTTACGGCCTTTTATATACGCTGGCTTTTATTTTGATGCTGCCGGTGTTTGCACTGAGCGCGGTCTTTCGCGGCAAACACGCGGCGGGCTTTTTTCAGCGCCTCGGGTTTTTACCAAAATTCAAGCTAGATAAACGCCCCGTCGTCTGGATACACTGCGTATCGGTCGGCGAGACCAACGCAGCACGTCCGCTCGTCGATGAGCTAAAGGCAAAATTTCCCGGCCACCGCGTCATCGTATCCACTGTAACCCGCACCGGTCAAAAGCTGGCAAGAGCTATTTTCAAAGACACCGCCGACTGCGTTTTCTACGTTCCGTTTGATTTTCGCTGGACTGTGCGGCGTGCTCTGCGGCATTTCGAACCGCGTGTTTTGCTGCTGATGGAAACCGAGATCTGGTTTAATCTGATCCGCGAAACCTACAAATCAAAGGCCCACATCGCCATCGTCAACGGCCGTTTGTCCGAGCGTTCGCTCGACCGCTACACCAAGATCAAACGGTTTATGAAACGCGTCCTCGGCTATCTCGATTTTGCGTTAATGCAGGAAAATGATGACGCTACGCGAATAATGTCGCTCGGCCTCAGGGCAAGCAAAGTCCGCGTGCTCGGCAATCTCAAATTTGACCACGACCTCGACGAAAACGAAAACGCCATCACCGGCGAGCTGCAAGAGCGGTTTGGAATTGCTTTCGATGCACCGCTAATTATTGCGGCCAGCACCCATTCGCCTGAGGAAAAATGGATACTCGACGCATTCAAGGAGGTCTGGAAATCGTCCGGCGACAACCTGCCGCGACTGATGCTAGCACCGCGTCACCCCGAAAGATTTGACGAGGTCGCCACGCTGATGAAAGCAACTGGGTTTACGTGGGTGCGGCGTTCCGAAAAGGCCTCGTCACGCGATAAAACGGCCGAGATCATACTGCTCGATTCGATCGGCGAGCTGCGTGCGGCATATCCGCTGGCCGAGACGGTCTTTGTCGGCGGCAGCCTGATACCGCACGGCGGACAGAGCATTTTCGAGCCGGCCGCGACCGGCAAGCCGATAATTACGGGTTCCTACACAGCAAATTTCGAAGCTGCGGTAAATGAGTTCTTAGACAAATACGCGCTCGTCCAACTCGAAAAAGTAACCGAAAAGACAGCAGTTACAACACTCGCAACTGCATTTGGCGATCTGCTCAAAGACGAGCAAAAGCGAAAAGAACTTGGCCTGAACGCCCTCGAGGTAATGGGACATAATCGCGGAGCGGCCACGCGAACGATCGATTACATCACGCCGCTGTTAAACTCAAAAAAGCCGAGATGATCTTTGTCTTTTACTTTTTTGCCGCGATTCTCGTCTGGCTTAGTTTTAAGTCATTTCTCGGCGGCCTCGCCTATCTCAAATTCTTCCGAGAACAACTAGCCAAACCTCGATCCCAATACACGCCATTCGCAACCGTCATCGTTCCCTGCCGCGGCATCGACAAAGGCATCGCCGAAAACCTCGCTGCGTTTCTCAAACAAGACTATCCGCACTACGAAGTAATATTCGTCGTCGATGACAAGAACGACCCCGCCGCAACAGTGATCAACGCAATCGCAACAAAGGCGGAAACGCGGGCCGCAGGGAGTGTGCCCACTACGAGACTGATCGTCGCAGACAAAGCTATCAACTCCGCACAAAAAGTCGAAAACCTCCGCGAAGCCGTCCTGCACGCATCGTCCGAAAGCCAAATATTCGTCTTTGCCGACTCCGATGCCCGACCATCAAAGGATTGGCTGCGGACACTTGTCGCTCCGCTTGCCGAGAAACAAGCCGGAGCGTCGACAGGGTATCGCTGGTTCATCGCAAAACATCCGACATTTGGCTCGGAGTTGCGGTCCGCGTGGAACGCCTCGATCACATCCGCACTCGGCCCAAATATCAAGTCCAATTTCTGCTGGGGCGGCTCGATGGCGATGCGTCGCGATACGTTTGAGCGGCTCGAAATGCGTGAAAAATGGAGCGGTGTGCTGTCTGACGATTTTGCCGTTACACGCACGGTAAAGGCAACCGGGCTGCCGATAATCTTTGTACCGCAAGCACTTACCGCGACGGTTGAGGATTGCACATTAGCCGAAACTGTCGAATTTACGACCCGTCAGATGAAGATCACACGCGTCTATGCAACTCCTCTCTGGATCGTCTCGATCATCGGCACTACCATTTTCAATGCCGTCCTGATCGCCGCGTTGCTGATAGTGATCCTCAGTAAAACGAACGGCATCGCAGTGTGGGTGAGCCTTGCAACGATCTTACTCGTCACGGGTTTCAGCACCGGCAAAGCATGGCTGCGGCTCAACGCGGTCAGGCTCGCGTTGCCTCAATATGACTCTGACCTGCGGCGGCAGTTTTGGACCCAAAATACTTTGTGGCTAATCGCCCCGACGTTATTCCTCTACAATTCGCTGGCGGCATGGATGTCGCGGCGGATGGTCTGGCGGGGTATCACCTACGAATTGAAATCCCCGACGGAAACTGTCATCATTGCCCGAGATGACGCCTAGCATTTTTGACGAGGATAAAGAGCAGGAAAAAGACGATCCGCCGGTCGTGGTCGTTCCTTTTTCGCCGGAAACGACTGAAGAAAACGTCCGCCGCGGCGGCTTGGCATATTCCATTGCTATCGTTTTTTTTGTTTCCGTCGCGTTCCTACTTCTGCTTGGCTGGTTCGCAGATCTATTGTTTGGAAGCTCGCCGTGGGGCATCGTCGGCGGCATCGTGCTCGGGTCGATCATCGGATTTTTCAATCTTTTTCGCGTCAGCTCGCAAATCTATAGCACGAAAGAGCCGTCATCCGAGATCCGCCCACTGATGTCTCGCGACGAGGACGACAAACCCTAGCCTCTGCTTTTCCGCGCCTCTCTTTTGAACTTTTCCTTGTTTGTTTGTAAAATTTAAGTTTCGCAATGGGTGAGGATATTGACCCTTTGACAACTGACAATGGCGCGATTTCGCATCGCGGTATTTTGATAATAATGGCGGTGCTTGTCATCGCCGGATCGGCTGCCGGTTTTGCCGCTCGCGGCACGCTTTTCGGCGTCGGCGTCCTGTTTGGCGGGGTGCTCGCGTTTGCCAATTATTTTTGGCTCGATCGCGTGACCAAGGCTATGTTTAGCGGCGACGCAGTTACTTCGACCGGTATTTTGGCCGCAAAGTACATCATGCGTTACGCGGCTCTCGGCCTTGTTTTATTGGCCGTGCACCTCACCGGAGCTTTGCCGCTCGCGGCAGTGATAGCGGGACTTGCGGCATTTGCTTTCGCCGTTGTCATACAGGGATTGCGAAGTATTTTTACTAGTTCGACCTAAAAGGTATTTTTAAGATGCTCTTATTTTCAGAAGGCGGCGGCCACCAATTGCCCCTCATCGTACAATTCGTCAATCACTATCTTGGCGGACCTGTTCATAATTTTCAGAAGGCATACACTAAGCCGATATGGGATAAATTCTTTGGCAATTTTGGCACCACTGCCGAAAAGGTGTTTGGACCTTACACCGTTGAGAATGCGATCCCGTGGTACACGATAATGTTCGTGATCGCGTGTCTGCTGACAGTTTTTGTCGTCTATTTGCTCAAGGGCAAAGTGAGCGAGGACGATCCAAAACCGGGACAGCTTACACTC
>JBEBGA010000053.1:0-12237 GCA_040081695.1 Pyrinomonadaceae bacterium | reverse complement strand
ATCTCGCGGTCGTCAAAGTGAAATTTATCGGCTCCGATGATCTGATAATTTTCGTGTCCTTTTCCCGCAATAATGACCACATCATCCGATTTTGCGGCGGCTATCGCTCGATAGATCGCTTCGCGGCGGTCGGGGATCACTTCATAAACAGACGTTTTTTCTTTTACGCCCACCTCGATCTCAGAAATTATCTTTAGCGGGTCTTCGTTTCGCGGGTTGTCCGATGTGATGACGACGATCTCGCTATGTTCACCAGCGGCCTCGCCCATCGGACGACGCTTTGAACGGTCGCGGTCGCCGCCGCAGCCAAAGACGGTGATAATACGTCCGTCTGTGAGTTCACGGGCGGTCTTTAGAGTATTTAGTAAGGCATCGTCCGTGTGGGCGTAATCGACGACCACAGCAAAATCTCCGTCGTGCGGTACCCGTTCAAAACGCCCGGGAGCTCCAACACAAGTCGAGAGGCCTTTTACTATCGAGTCGAGATCGTAACCAAGTTCCAACGCCGTTGCCGTCGCTGCGAGCATATTGTAGACGTGCGGACGGCCAACAAGCGGGGAAGTCACCGCAACCTCTGTCGCGGGTGTTTTTAGCACAAATGACGTGCCCTTGATAAGAGAAACTTTAATGTCTGTCGCGGACAGGTCTGCATCGCCACGCTGCGAGAACGTCACTACTTTTTCACCATCGTTTCGTAATTCATCCGCCAGTTTCACACCCCATTCGTCGTCGATATTAATTATGCTCGCACCCGGCCGTTCGCCAAGCCGTCCGTCGAAAAGCTTTTTCTTAGCGTCGAAATAATTTTCCATCGTGACGTGGTGGTCGAGATGGTCTTGGGTCAGGTTGGTGAATATCGCGATCTTGAAACGCAGCCAGTCGCAACGGTGCAGATCGATCGCCTGTGACGAAGCCTCCATTACCGCAACGGCACATCCGGCATCGACGGCCTCGCGTAGAAATCGGTTTGTATCGGACGCCTCAGGGGTAGTTCTGACTGCCTCTTCGCTCTTTTCACCGATGCGGTATTCGACCGTCGTGAGCATTGCCGGACGCTGACCGGCGGCTTCGGCGAGGGCAAAGCAAAGATAGGTTGTTGTTGTTTTTCCGTTCGTGCCGGTTATGCCGACGAGGTCTAGCTGATGCGAAGGATCGCCGTTGATGACCGTCGCGGCTTTGGCGAGAGCTTCGCGGGCTTTTTCGACCTTGAGCCACGCTCCGGCAAAATCTGCGGGCGGATCGTATTCGGAGATGATCCCGGCTGCCCCGCGTCGCATCACGTCTTCGACAAAACGGTGCCCGTCCATCGTCTCGCCTTTGATCGCGACAAAGAGCGTGCCTTCGCGGGCCTGTCGCGAATCATGCGTCACGTCCAGTGCGATCGATGCTCCGTCGCCAAAAAGCTGTGCGTTTAGCTGCTCTGCGACATCCTTGGTTGTAAGTTTTGCTGTGCTCAAGATGGTCTGGTCCCCTATGAACGTGAATTATACGATAGCGGTAAAATTCCTGCGAACATCCCGCAGATGATTTCGTATAAACTGGCATAGTCGAGGTAAAAAGCTATGAACATTATCAAACTCATTCTCGGTGCGATCGGGCTCGTTTTTGTCGGTATGCTGCTGCTATGGGCACTCGGCTGGATCGGCACGCTGCTCTCGTGGGTATTTTGGCTCGGACTGATCGGCGTGATCGGATACGGCGGTTATCGGCTGTTTAGAAAGGCCGAAAACAAAGCCCTCGGCGGCGATCCGTACGGTGGTATTGGGACCGGCGACATAAATATGTCTTGGGACGAATACGACAAAAAGTATCTGCATAAATAGTCCGCTAGACAATACGGGCAGGATTCGGTAGATTCTTTATTTGCCATTATGCCGAGGTGGCGAAATGGTATACGCACTAGTCTTAGGAACTAGCGTCGAAAGACATGCGAGTTCGAGTCTCGCCCTCGGCACCAAAATCAGCAGTCAGTGGCCGGTGGTCAGTTGTCGGTAAAGACATCACCTCCGGCCATTAGCTTTTGTTCAATGCAGCGATTTATAATTTATTGAACAGAAAGAACTGACAACTGGCCACCGACAACTGACAACCGACTGATGAAAAGCGAAATAAAGGAAGTTTCACCTACTCAAAAAGAACTATCGATCGAGATCGACGGGGCCACGCTCAAGGCGGCGTATGCCAAAGTCACTCAAAAATATGCGCGCGGGGCTAATATCCCCGGTTTTCGCAAAGGCTATGCTCCGGACGACATTGTCCGGATGCGTTATAAGGAAGAGATCAAGGGCGACGTGCTGCAGGAGGTTATCCCACAAGCCGTGTCCGCCGCGATCATGGAGCACGAACTACACCCGCTCGCCGAGCCGCATCTTCACCTCGACGATCATGAAAACGTTGTCGTTAATGGCTCTGTGCCGTTGAAGGTACACGCTCATGTCGAGGTCATGCCCGAAATACCTGAGCCAAAATATCAGGGCATTGCCGTTACCCGCCGCGTCAAACCGGTTGACGAAAGCGAGATCGAAGGCCTCATAGCCGAACGCCTCCAGCGTGAAGCCGCTTTGATACCGGTCGAGGGCCGCAAATCAAAGCTAGGCGATACGGTTATGACCGATATCGAGGGCCGATTTGAAGACCAGCCGGACGGCGATCCGATCAAGGCAGATGACCTCGAGGTCAAGCTTGGTGACGAAGGCATAGAGCCGTCGTTTAGCGAAAACCTCGTCGGCGTCAAAGAGGATGACGTAAAGGAATTTACTGTTTCTTATCCGGCAGAATTTACTTCCGAGGCTCTCGCCGGAAAGACCGTCCATTACAAGGCAAAGATCAAATCCGTCGGCACAACTGAGGTGCCGAAGCTCGACGACGCGTGGGCAAAGAGCCTCGACGAGGGCTACAAATCGCTGGCGGATCTTCGCAAACGGCTGCGTGCCGATCTGGAAAAACTTGCTGAGACTGATGCCGATGCCCGCGACAGAAATAACGCCATCGCAAAACTGATCGAAGACAATGCTTTTGAGGTTCCCGGCGTTTTGATCGAAAATCAGGCTCGCAATTTGCTCAATAATTTTGCTCAGGATATGCAGCAACGCGGAGTCGATCTAAATCAGGTCGAGGCTCAGTTTATCGAGATGGCATACGGCAATATGAAACAGCAGGCCGAACGCGACGTTCGCGGGGCTATGCTGCTTGATAAGGTTGCAGAGATGGCAAAGGTCGAGGTCGCGGACGCCGAGGTTGACGAAGAGATCGCGAAAATGGCCGATTATTATCGTGCGACGCCTGAGGAAATTCGCGATTCGCTCGAAAAACAGGGCGGCGGAGTCGATAACATCCGCAACAATCTAAAGACCCGCAAAGCGATCGAAGCCGTCATGGAAAAGGCAAAGATCACCAAGGGTGAGTGGGTCGATGAATCGCTGGCACAGCCTGAGGCTGAAGAAAAGCCAAAGAAAGCGGCGAAGAAAAAGCCCGCTGCGAAAAAGGCGGCGAAATGATTTATTGCTTGATTTTTATCTGAAAAGTTGTAAAATCGATTTCCGATATAGGCAATCGCCATATTTTCAACAACTTATCATCGTATAATTCAAGTATTGTCTAAAGTATTTAGTATTCCGGTAAGAGAGAAAAAAATATGTTAGTACCAATGGTTGTTGAGCAAACGTCGCGGGGCGAGCGGGCGTTCGACATTTATTCGCGGCTTCTCAAAGACAGCATTATCTTTATCGGCACGCCGATCGACGATCAGGTGGCAAATCTTATCGTCGCGCAGCTCTTGTTTCTCGAAGCCGAGGACCCCGAACGCGACATCAATCTTTATATCAACAGCCCCGGCGGTTCGATCACGGCCGGTATGGCGATCTACGACACGATGCAGTTCATCAAAAACGACGTGACGACGATCTGCGTCGGCCAGTGTGCGTCGATGGGAGCATTGCTGCTCTGTGCCGGTGCCCCGAAGAAAAGATTTTCGCTGCCAAATGCCCGCGTCCTTATCCACCAGCCGTCGGGCGGTGCCTCGGGACAGGCAACGGACGTTCGCCTGATGGCCGAGGAGATCATCCGTATGCGTACGCTGACCTCGACCATCATTGCCCATCACACGGGCCAAAAGTTTGACCAGGTCGAACTCGACGTCGAACGCGACCGCATCCTCACGCCGATCCAGGCGAAAGAGTATGGGTTGATCGATGAAGTCATCGAACACCGTGAAAAATAGTGGGCAGTGGACTGTGGTCAGTGGACAGAAAAACACCGACCACCGGCCACTGACCACCGACCACTGAAATTTATGAGCCAATTCCGAAGTCCAGAAGAGCTGCTCACTTGTTCGTTTTGTGGTAAATCGCAGAACGACGTTAAGAAACTGATCGCCGGGCCGGGCGTTTATGTCTGCAACGAGTGCATCGACATCTGCAACGAGATCATCAACGATGACGAGCAGACCAGCACGACCGCCGTTCGGACCAACCTGCCTAAGCCGCAGGAGATCAAGGCATTTTTGGACGAGTATGTGATCGGCCAGGACGAATCGAAAAAACGGCTCTCGGTCGCTGTCTATCAACATTACAAACGCATCGAGCTTGCCAAACGCCGCTCTGACATCGAGCTGCAAAAATCTAACATTCTGCTCATCGGCCCGACCGGCACGGGTAAAACGTTGCTTGCACAAACGCTCGCTCGCCAGCTCAGTGTGCCGTTCTGCATCGTCGATGCGACCAGCCTGACCGAAGCCGGTTATGTCGGCGAAGACGTCGAGAACATCCTGCTCCGTCTGCTCCAAGCGGCGGGCGGCGAGATCGAAAAGGCGCAGCAGGGAATCATCTACATCGACGAGATCGACAAGATCTGCCGCAAAGACGACAACCCGTCGATCACCCGCGATGTCTCCGGCGAAGGCGTCCAACAGGCGCTGCTAAAAATTCTCGAGGGCACGGTTGCCAACATCCCTGCCGGCGGCGGACGCAAGCATCCGCAGCTGGAGTTTCAACAGCTCGACACGACCAATATCCAGTTTATCTGCGGCGGAGCGTTTAACGGGCTTGAGAAAGTTGTCGAGAAACGTTTTCGCAACAAATCGCTTGGGTTCCAGGCCGACGTCAAAACCAACAAAGAGCGCCATAGCGATTCGATCGCCAAACTCGAACCCGAGGATCTCATCCATTACGGCCTGATCCCCGAGTTCGTCGGCCGTCTGCCGGTCATCGGCACGCTCACCGAGCTTGACGAGGCCGCACTGGTCACCATCCTGACCGAGCCTAAAAACGCTCTCATCAAGCAGTATCAGAAAAAGTTTGAGTTCGATAATATCGGGCTAAAATTCACCGACGGAGCCCTCACCGCGATCGCCCACGAAGCTCACAAACGCAAAGTCGGAGCCCGCGGACTGATGATGATCCTCGAAGAGATCCTGCTCGAATCGATGTATCACCTCCCGTCCGAAAAAAAGGTCACCGAGATCGTCGTCACCAAAGAAATGATCGAACGAAAAGCCCCGGTTTTCGAGATCGTGCCTCGCAGCGAAGAAGCAGCGTAAGAATTTAACCGCGAAACACACGAAAAAGACGCGAATGGGAATTTTCCTGTTCGCGTTTTTAATTGCGTGAGGTTGGTCCATCTTGGTCCACTTGGTCCGGACCGGACCAAAGAATTTGACCACGAAACGCACGAAAGACACGAATAGGACAGCCTATTTCTGATTCGTGCCATTCGTGTAATTCGTGGCAAAAACTCTTTTCCAAAGAATTATAAAATGCAGGGGCTAATCGCTCTTTATAAAGGCATAAATTGACCGTTGTTAAAGTTGGGGCCGTCCGGTGTTTTGCTATTGCTTTTCGATGCCGGGTTTGCCTAAAATTAGATACACCCCTTGGTAAGCAAAGATTAGAGAACTCGCAGTTAGAGTTCGTCGTTTCATTTATATGCAGGAATTTACAGATCAAATGCCGTCGGACATTGAGCGTTTTCCGATGGTTCCCATCCGCGATGTAGTTATTTTCCCCTTTACGAAAGTGGCTTTTAAGATCGGAAGGCCGTCGTCCGTGGCCGCTCTCGAACAGGCTATGGTCGGAGAACGGCAGATATTTCTCGCGACACAGCACGACGCGAGCGTTGACGAACCCGATGCGACGCAGATCTATCCGGTCGGCACCTTAGGACGCATTTTGCAGGCACAGCGGCAGGACAACGGCCAGATAAAGGTCGTCGTCGAAGGGCAGATGCGCGGCCGCATGGTGCGTGTCGAACAGGACGCCGACGGTATGTTTCACGCACATGTGCGGCGTGTGATCTCGACAGACGAATCGGGCATCCGCACCGACGGTTTGCTGCAAAAGATACATTCGCTGGTCGAGCAATTCTTACGGGTTTCGCCTGATGCTTATGCCGATGCTTTGCACGCATCATTACGTGGTGTCTCGGCGGCACAGATCGCCGATTCGATGTCATCGCATCTGCGTATCGAAGTTGTGGAAAAGCAAGAGCTGCTTGAGACCGTGTCGGTCGCCGAGCGGCTGCAAAAGCTGATCGACGTGCTTGAGGCCGAGATCGAGAAGAAACAGATGGACCGCAACATCCATTCGCGAACCAAAAAGCAGATGGATAAGCATCAGCGTGAGTATTATCTCAACGAACAGATCAAGGCGATTCACAAAGAGCTTGGCCGCAAGGACGAGAAAGCTGAGCTGGACGAGCTAAAGAAAAAGATCGAAGAAGCCGGCATGACCGTCGAGGCCAAGGAAAAGGCTTTGCAGGAGTTTGCACGGCTCGAAGCCATGCCGCCGATGTCCGCCGAGGGCACCGTCGCGAGAACCTATATCGACTGGCTGCTAAACGTGCCTTGGAGCGAAAGATCGGACGAGATCGAGGACCTTGGCCTAGCGGAACAGACTCTGAATGAGGACCATTACGGGCTTGAGAAGATCAAGGAACGCATCCTCGAATTCCTCGCCGTGCGTCAGCTTGTTAAGAATCCTAAGGGAACGATATTGTGCTTTGTCGGTGCACCGGGCGTGGGTAAAACCTCGCTTGGTAAATCGATCGCCAATGCGACGGGACGTAAATTTATGCGGCTCGCGCTTGGCGGCGTCCATGACGAAGCGGAGATTCGCGGCCATCGCCGGACCTACATTGGTTCACTGCCGGGACAGATCATACAGCTCATGAAACGCGCCGGGACGACGAACCCTGTCATTTTGCTGGACGAAGTCGATAAGCTCGGACGCGATTTTCGCGGCGATCCGTCGGCGGCGCTGCTTGAGGTGCTCGATCCGGAGCAGAACCATACGTTTCGCGACCATTATCTAGATGTTGATTACGACCTGTCGCATGTGTTTTTCCTTGCGACGGCAAACGTGCTGCACACGATCCCACCGGCGTTGCAGGATCGGCTTGAGATACTGCATCTGTCGGGCTACACCGAGCGTGAAAAGGTCGAGATCGCCAAAAGGCATCTGCTGCCAAAACAGTGCGAGAACAACGGCATCGACCCGACGCAGATCGTCTTTACGGACGACGGAATACTTGAGGTGATACGTCATTACACACGCGAAGCCGGCGTTCGCAATCTCGAACGCGAGATCGGAGCGTGTCTCAGAAAGATCGCACGTAAGTATGTCGCCTCGGATGTAAAAGCTGATTTTCGCGTGTCGGTTGACGCCGAAAAGGTGCAGGAACTGCTCGGCATCATCCGTTACCGCAAACAAGATATCGCCCGCAAAAGCGAGATCGGTTTGGTCAACGGCCTTGCATGGACAGAGGTTGGCGGAGACGTTTTACAGGTCGAATGTACGCTCGTAAAAGGTAAAGGCGAGGTCACACTGACCGGAAAGCTCGGCGAAGTGATGCAGGAATCGGCAAAAGCTGCACTGACCTGTGTTAGAACTCGTGCCGAAGAACTCGGAATCGACCCGACCGATTTCAAAGAAAAAGATCTCCACATCCACGTGCCCGAGGGAGCCATTCCAAAGGACGGCCCGAGCGCGGGCATTACGCTTGCGACCGCAATGGTTTCGGCACTGACGCGGCGACCGGCTCGGCATGATGTTGCAATGACCGGCGAGATAACGCTTCGCGGCAAAGTGCTGCCGATCGGCGGAGTTAAAGAGAAAATGCTCGCGGCACATCGCTTTGGGCTAAAAACTATCATTCTTTCAAAAGAGAACGAAAAAGATCTAGTCGATATCCCCGACGAGGTCCGCGACGACCTGACCATTCACACGGTAGATACGATCGACGAAGTTTTGACCTTTGCACTCGAGGGAAATGGCACCCACACAAAACTCGATACGCCGCAGGTATGGGCACCGGACGCTCCGGATGTAACGGGAGCGGGCACAGCGGTTTAAATTGACAGATGAAAATATCTTCGGCCGAATTCGTCAAGAGCGCGTTTGAGATGTCTCATTGGACGACCGACGGACGGCCTGAGATCGCGTTCCTGGGGCGTTCGAATGTTGGCAAATCCTCATTGATCAATTCGCTGTTGTTGAGAAAGGGGCTCGCCCGCACTTCCAACACCCCGGGACGCACGCAGAGCATCAATTTCTTCTTGATCAACGACAGTTTTTATTTCACCGATCTGCCGGGATACGGCTACGCAAAAGTTTCAAAATCAATGCGGTCGGATTGGGGCAAGATGGCCGAGGAATATCTGGCCGAGAGGCGAGAGTTGGCGTTGTGCGTGCAGTTGATCGATTCGCGCCATAAGCCGACCGCACTCGATCTTCAGCTAAACGAATGGCTCGTCCATCACGGCAAGCCGCATATTATTGCCGCGACCAAGACTGATAAGTTGTCTAATAACGAATTGCGAAAATCGCTAACGGTCACGCAAAAGATGCTGGGCGATGTAAAGATCGTTCCATACTCGGCTACAACCGGCCGCGGGCGTGACGAATTGTGGAGCGAGCTAAATACGGCAGTCGAAAAATATTGATTTTTCTATTGATTTACGCTTAGAAAAAGTGTAATAATTGATTTTCCCTTTAATTCAGGGTTTTTGGAAAAAAGCTGAAAGGCTTGTTTCAAGGCAATACTACATACAATCCATACGATTTTCTCCGCTTGTTAATTTCTAATCTGTACAGTTTGCGCATCGTGTGCGCGGGAAAATTGTTAAATCACTAAAGTGTTGAAAAACATAACACTAACCACCTATTCAATTTCATAGGCATGGCAACCAAAACCACACCCAACCGCAAGCCCAAAGCCGAAAAGGTCACCGACGAAACAGAAGTTTCGACCGTCGAAGAAGCAGAAGCTTCTGACGCTAAGGCACCCGAAGCAAAATCTGCATCTTCGAACGGCAAATCTGACGACAGCGCGATGATGAATCTCGCCGGCCTCAAGGATATGTCGATCAGCGAACTAACCCACATCGCAAAAGAAATGGGCATCGAAGGGGCGACCGGCCTCAGAAAGCAGGAGCTTATCTTTAAGGTTCTCGCGGCTCAGACCGAGAAAAGCGGACTGATCTTTTCCGAGGGCGTGCTTGAGACTCTGCCCGATGGTTTCGGTTTCCTACGTGCACCGGAATACAACTATTTACCCGGCCCCGACGATATTTATGTAAGTCCGTCGCAGATCCGCAAATTTGACCTGCGAACAGGCGACACGGTTTCCGGCCAGATCCGCCCGCCGAAAGAAGGCGAACGTTACTTTGCTCTGATCAAGGTCGAGGCGATCAATTTTGAGGCACCGGAACAATCGCGTGAGAAAATTTTCTTTGACAATCTGACGCCACTTTATCCGGACGAGCAGTTGACGCTCGAGATCGAGGGCGACCCGACAAAGATCTCGGCCCGCGTCATGGATCTCGTCACGCCGATCGGCAAAGGCCAGCGTGCTCTGATCGTGGCTCCGCCGCGTACGGGTAAGACGATGCTGCTGCAAACGATCGCCAACTCGATCACGGAAAATCATCCTGAGGTCGCTCTGATCGTGCTGCTCATTGACGAACGCCCTGAGGAAGTCACCGATATGCAGCGTTCGGTAAAAGGCGAGGTCATCTCATCTACCTTTGACGAACCGCCGACACGCCACGTGCAGGTCGCCGAGATGGTGATCGAAAAGGCGAAACGCCTAGTCGAACACAAACGCGACGTCGTTATCCTGCTCGATTCGATCACGCGTCTCGCTCGTGCCCACAACGCTGTTGTGCCGCCGTCGGGCAAGATCTTGTCAGGCGGTATCGATTCTAACGCCTTGCAGCGTCCTAAGCGGTTCTTTGGAGCTGCGCGAAACATTGAGGAAGGCGGCAGCCTGACCATCATCGCTACGGCTCTGATCGATACGGGTTCGCGAATGGACGACGTTATTTTTGAAGAATTTAAGGGAACCGGTAACTCGGAGATACAGCTTGATCGCAAACTTTCCGACAAGCGTCTGTTTCCGGCGATCGATCTGCAGCGTTCGGGTACGCGAAAAGAGGAATTGCTCATCGACAAGGAAAACCTTGCTCGTATCTGGGTCATGCGTCGTGTGCTCAACCCGCTTTCGCCGGTCGAGCAGATGGAGGTCGTTATCGAACGCCTGTCTAAGACCAAAACAAACGCCGAATTTTTGGCGTCGATGCAAACGTAATCAGTTGTCAGTGGCCGGTGGTCAGTTGTCAGTGGAGTGCGTCAGTCTTATATGCTGACAACTGACCACCGACAACTGGCCACTTTCTTTTTATGAGAGTAGCCGTAATTTCTGCCGAGGCAGTTCCATATTCAAAGACTGGTGGCCTTGGTGATGTAGCCGGGGCTTTGCCAAAGGCTTTGAAACAGGTCGGCATTGATTCGCTGCTGATAACGCCGTGCTATTTGCAGACAAAGGGTGAATATCTCTGGCACATAGCGATCGACGATCTTTGGGTCGAATGGCGTGGGCGGCACGTTCAGACGAAGGCATTTTACAGCGAGGCAAATGGTTCTCCGACCTTTCTCATCGATTATCCGCCGCTCTTTCACCGCGATTCGATCTACGGATATACCGAAGATTACGAGCGTTTTGCTTTCTTCAACCACTCCGCTCTTGAGCTGTTAAAGCGGATCGGTACTGCCCCTGACATAGTTCATCTCAACGATTGGCATTGCGGGTTTGCGGCGGTCGAACTGGCGGCAAAACGGCGTTATGATCCGTATTGGCGAGGCACAAGAACCGTGTTTTCGATCCACAATATGGCGTACCAGGGCGGGTTTGGTATGTCTGAACTTCCGGCCTTGGGCTTTACTTCACAGTTCGCACACAACTCATTCAATTTCAATGGTTACGCTGCGGCAATGAAAGCAGGACTTGAAGTTTCTGATACGCTTTCAACCGTCTCAAAACGCTATTCTCAAGAGATCCAAACGGGAGAAAATGGTTATGGTCTCGATTGGCTAACTCGGCAACGTGCAAACCGTCTGATCGGTATCACGAACGGCGTCGATTATGACGAATGGAACCCCGCGACGGATAAAGATATACCGGCACACTTCTCTATCGAAGACCTATCAGGCAAGGCGGAATGCAAACGGGCTTTGCTCGAACATTTTAGCCTGCCGGTCGAGATGGACCGGCCTATTTTTGCGAGCGTTACGCGACTCACTTCGCAAAAAGGAGTTGAGCTTATTCGTCAGGGAGCAGGAGATATTTTGGCTTCGGGAGCGTATTTTGTTGCTCTCGGGGCGGGCGAAAAGGACTCTGAGGCGTTCCTGCAGGCACTTCGTGACTATGCACCTTCGCGGGTCGGGGTTTATATCGGTTATAATGAGAGTCTGGCACACTTAATTGAGGCGGGGGCGGATATGTTCCTAATGCCGTCAAAGTTTGAGCCGTGCGGCTTAAACCAAATGTACTCACTGAGATACGGAACGGTGCCGATCGTACGTGCAGTCGGCGGGCTCGATGATACGGTGCAAAATTGGGACGCGGTAAGCCAGACGGGAAATGGATTCAAATTTGGGCCTTTTCGTGCCGATAAGCTGCTCGAAAAGATCTACGAAGCCCGGTTTGCCTACGCTGACAAGGATGCTTGGCGGAAAATCCAGCAAAACGGCATGGCGGTCGATAATTCGTGGGAAAACGCGGCCAGAAACTACGTTGAATTGTATAATTGGACACTTCGAAACTGAGAATAACGAATGATAATCGTAATAATTGGAGCCCAATGGGGCGATGAGGGAAAGGGAAAGGTTGTTGATCTGCTGGCGGATCGGTTTGATATCGTGTCGCGTTATCAGGGCGGGCATAATGCCGGACACAGCGTATATG
>JBEBGA010000340.1:0-3257 GCA_040081695.1 Pyrinomonadaceae bacterium | reverse complement strand
GCTGCGGGCTGACGATATATTTTCGTCCAATCAAAAACACGCAGAGGAATTAGCAAAAAGCCTCACTGCCGAAGAAGCAAAACTCACTGATCTCAACACCGAAAAAGACGGCTTGCTCACCATTACGGCTGACGCCCGCACCGCTCAACGCACCGCCGAGAGCGAATTACAAATATTGCAGGACGAGCATTCGGCAAAGAAACATCGTCTGGCGACACTGCGCGAACTCGAAGAAAAACGTGCCGTTTACACGCCCCAAGTGCAAAAGATATTCGCTGAGGAAAAGAATATCGGTGTGCGGCTTGCGGGTGTTTTGGCTGATAGGTTAAATGTCGTGCCCGAGGCAGAAACGGCTGTCGAGACGCTATTTGGCGCGTTCCTTGAGGCGGTCGTTGTCGAATCTTTGTCAGACGCTAAGCGTGTTTCAGCTTGGCTCAAAGAAAACGATATTGGCCGCACGGCGATGATAATTTTGCCAAAGACTGAGGCTGGGGCGAAAAGATCCAGCAGCGGGAAAGGCGATACGATCGCAGATATCCTTGGCGTTTCCGCCGAGATCGAAAAGGTTTTACGTTCGATTTTCCCTCGTGAAATGTCAGCGCGGCTTGTTCGTGAGCTTGATGCAACGGGCTCAGTCGATGGAGACGTGCTCGTAAATTATGATGGCGATCTGTTGTTCGGCGGCAAACTGCTCGTCGGCGGTAACCGAACATCGACCGGACAAAACGAATCGCTGCTGGCTTTCAAACGTGAGCTAAATCATCTTGACAAAGATTGCGGACGGCTCGCTAAGGATATCGACAAAGCGACCGCAAAGGTCGAAACAGCACGCACCGCTCTTGTCGAAAACGAGAGCAAGATGGTCGATCTGCAATCGCTGATCATCAAGGTCGATCGCGGCATCCATGGTTTGCAGATACAGGTCCGGTCAGCTCGCGAAGAGATAGAGCGTGCCGAGCGTCATCGCAAGGTCGTCGCCGACGAAGCCGGTCAGATCAAAGCTGAGATCGTGGACGCTCAGACGAAGCGTGCCGAAGCTGTTGGCGGAAAAGAATCTGCCGAAGCCGCCCGCATTACTGCCACGATTGACATCGAACGCATTGCCGCCGACCTGAGCGACGCCCGAGCAAAGACTGACGCGGCAAATGCGGTACTCAACGACAAGCGGATGATCGCTGCGACATCGGACGAGCGTCGGCGTTCGGCTGTGTCGGCACTTCGTCGTGTCGAGAACGAGGGCAAAGAGATCGAGTCGAGACTTGCTCTGCAAAATCTTGAGATTTCGGAGGCTGAGGGCAAGATCCGCGAACTGCACACAGCGATCAACGATATCACCGACCGTATTGCATCAGCCGGTGATGAGGTTGCGAATGAGAATACGGAACTGACGGGTGCGATCACCGGACTAGCCGCCGCTCGTGAAAACGCTGACCGCATGAGCGAAACGCTCGCCGATCTGAACCGTCAGGCTGCCGAGGCACGGAACGAGCGAGCCGCGATCGAGATCCGGCAGGCCGAGGCTGTGACGGAACTCAAAAATATCGGCGAAAACTGTCTGCAGGAGTTAAATGTCTCGCTTGGCAGTCTTGTCGCCGAGGTTGAACCGTCGGAAGATTTTGTGCTCGAAAATGCACGGCGAGAGGCTGACGATCTGCGGCAAAAGCTTGAAAACTTTGGTGCCATAAATATGCTCGCGCTTGAGGAGCTTGGCGAGGCCGAGGAGCGGCACCTGTTCCTGACCACACAGCGGCAGGACATCATCGACAGCATCGCCGCTACCGAAGAAGCTCTTCGCGAGATAAAACAGCGTTCGCGTGATAAGTTCCGTGCGGCGTTTGAGGCGATCAATGAAAACTTTGTCGAATTTTTCCAGGAGCTTTTCGGCGGTGGTCAAGGGCAAATGACGCTGCTAGAATCCGACGATATTCTCGAAGCAGGCATTGAGGTCGTCGCTCAACCACCGGGCAAACGGCTGCAAAACATCATGCTGCTCTCCGGCGGCGAAAAGGCAATGACTGCCATCGCGCTGGTGATGTCGATATTCAAATATCGCCCGTCGCCGTTTTGTCTGCTTGACGAGGTCGATGCTCCGCTTGACGACACCAACGTCGGCCGCTTTGTCGACAAGATCGCCTCGATGTCCGAGCGGACGCAGTTTATCGTCATCACCCACAACAAACGCACGATGGAAGCAGCCCGGGCTCTTTACGGCGTGACGATGCAAGAGGCCGGTGTATCAAAGGTCGTGTCGGTCAAATTCGAATAGTGAATGGTGAACAGTGAATTGTGAATCGTTTGTCTTAATTCGTGTCATTACTGTAATTCGTGACTAAACTTCTCTTCTCTGTCAGCCACCCTGCCGCTAACGATCCGCATCTGAATACCTTAGACTAATACGAATGAAGACCAGTCCCTCCAAATTGATCGTTATTTCCGTGCTGCTGTTATTTTGTACGGCTGTTCACGCGCAGACGAAAAAGAATCCAAAGCCTAAGCCTGCTGTGCCTGTCGCAACTGCTACTCCGGTGGCGACGCCGACAGCGACGCCTAAGCCGGCGCCGGGTAAGAGGAACGAACGTCCCGTTGATGACAAAAAGCCGGTCTTGACCAAAGCCTACGCGCCGACATATTTTTACGATTTTGACCGTCCGGGCTTTACATATTCGCACATCGCTATTGAGCATGACGCGAACGGAAAGGGGCAGATCGCTCTAACGAAAGATGGCTATGATGAGATTTGGACCGACCCGCTCCAGCTAACAGCCGCGACTCTTAAGAAGATTAACTCGGCATTAGCTGCCCTTAACTTTATCAACTCGACCGAGAGCTACCAGTTTCCGACGCGGGATTATTCGCACATGGGCAATATGACGCTCAGGGTGGTGCGAGATGGGAAAGAACGGATCGCAAAATACAATTGGACCGAAAATAAAGACGCCATGGCACTGATGGACGAGTACCGCCGGATCAGTAATGAATACACCTGGCGGTTTGAAATTATTTTGGCACGTGAAAATCAGCCGCTCCAAACGCCGGGCTTGATGGACGCGATCGCCGGATATGTAAACCGCAAAGAGATCTCCGACCCGCCGCATCTCATCCCATTCCTAACCGAGCTAACGACTGACGAGCGTCTTCCACTTATGGCACGCAACCGCGCCGCCAAACTCATCGAGCAGATCGAAAAGGCTAAGAAATAGTTTGCTCCGGTCCGGACCAGGTGGACCAAGGTGGACCAAGGTGGACCAAGATCGCGC
>JBEBGA010000052.1:0-12275 GCA_040081695.1 Pyrinomonadaceae bacterium | reverse complement strand
TCATTTATCACCCAGCGTGAAGTCGATGTGGATACGCGCTCGTTTGCCGAAGCCCTGCGCGGCAGTTTGCGGCAAGACCCGGACGTTATCCTCGTCGGCGAAATGCGTGATCTCGAAACCATCGAAACGGCTCTTGTCGCCGCTGAGACAGGTCATTTGGTTCTATCAACGCTACATACGCTTGACGCACCTGAGACGCTAACCCGTATCATTTCAGCATTTCCGCCGTATCAGCAAAAGAGCATCCGCATCCAGCTTGCCGGATTGCTAAAGGCCGTCGTCTCACAGCGTCTGATGAAATCCGCCAAGGGCAACAGCCGCATCCCGGCCGTTGAGGTGCTGATGTCAACGCCGCTGATCCGCGATTACATCCTCCACGAAGACAAGACCGCCTCGATCCGTGACGCGATCGCCGCCGGCACGTCGCAATACGGCATGCAGACCTTTGACCAGTCGCTTTTCTACGTATATCAGTCCGGGCTGATCACGCTTGACGAAGCTCTGCGCGGTTCGACAAACCCCGACGAATTTCGCCTCCGTCTCGCCGGTATCCAAAACACGACGGCCAGCACCCGCGAAGAGATGGAAAAATCGAGCGGCGTCGGCACCGTCAGCGATCTGATCACGCGAAATTAATTCAGACCGGCCACCTCTTTCGAAAGATCACGTAAATATCGATTTATCAAGGTTTTTTCTGCTCTCAAGTCTTGACAGCAAAGCACTTTGGCGTGTAAATTTTAGTATTACCACTTTGAGCGGACGATAGATAAACCAAGCAAACCATCATTGCCTGACTTTGTATCTGCTTTAGGGATCGCAAAACAGACGTGGCAGGTTGCCTGTTTCGTTTCAGTTCAAAGCCGGTAAATTAGTAATTTAAGTAAGGAAGATAAGACACGCGTAAATGACAAACGAGGTTAACCAGGACGCTGAAGAGTCGGCAACGACTGAGACAACAGCGGTAGAACAATCAGAATCAACCAGTGCGGCCGTAGAGACGGTTGCCGAAACCCCCGAAAGCTCTGCTCCCGAAGCACCAGCCGCCGAACCGACAGTTGAGGCGCCCGCAGCCATCGAGCCACCGGCTCAAATTGCCGCGCCTGAGCCTGTCGCGGCAATTGCAGAACCTGAAACAGAGGAATTCGACTTTGGAGCGATCCTCGAGCAGTTTGAGCAAGAGCAGACCCAGTATCAACAGGGCGATCTGGTCGAGGGTAAAGTCGTGGGCGTCACCGATCGCGGTGTGCTCGTTGATTTTGGCTACAAATCCGAGGGTTACGTCCCCGTTGAGGAATTTACCGGCCCCGATGGCAAACTGACCGTCACGGTCGGCGAAGACGTCGAGGTTGTCATCCGCAATATCAATTCGGGCGATTCGGCTCCGCAATTGTCACGCTTTGACGCTCTCGGACGTAAGGTCTGGGACGAGATCGAGGAGGCATTTAACGCCGAAGCCCCGATCATGATCAAGGTCATCGACAAGACTAAGGGCGGCCTGCGTGTTGACGTCAAAGGCATCGAGGCTTTTCTGCCGGGATCGCAGATCGATTCGCGTCCCATCCGCAGTCTCGACGCTTACATCGGCGAAGAATTTGAGGCCAAGGTCATCAAATTTAGCCGCCGCCGCAACAATATCGTACTTTCACGTAAAGCCCTGACGGATGTTGAGGTCAACGCACAAAAAGCCGAGACGCTTGCCAACATCGATGTCGGCTACATGGTCGAGGGCGTGATCAAAAACCTCACAGAATATGGCGCTTTTGTCGATATCGGCGGCATTGACGGCTTGCTCCACGTGACGGATATGTCATGGGGACGCATCCATCACCCCGCGGATCAGTTCAAGGTCAACGACCACATTCAGGTCAAGGTTTTGAAACTTGATCGCGAAAAAGAAAAAGTTTCACTTGGTTTCAAACAGCTCCAGCCAGATCCCTGGTCAACTGTCGTCGAGGTCTATCCGGTCGATACGCAGCTCAAGGGCATCGTCTCGTCGGTTACCGATTATGGTGTATTTGTTGAGCTTGAGGCAGGTGTTGAGGGTCTCGTACACGTTTCTGAACTCTCGTGGGCACGCCGCTCACAGAGCCCGAAACGTATGTTTACCAAGGGCCAAGAGGTTGACGTGCAGGTTCTCGGTGTTGATACCGTTGAAAAACGAATCAGCCTGAGCATGAAACAGTTTCAGGAAAATCCTTGGGATCTCATCGATATCCGCTATCCGATCGGCACAAAGATCCGCGGCAAGGTCCGCAATCTTACCGATTTTGGTGCGTTCATCGAACTCGAAGAAGGCATCGACGGACTCGTCCATGTTTCCGACATTTCGTGGGCCAAAAAGATCAAGCATCCTAAGGATGTTCTAAAGAAAGATCAAGAAGTCGAAGCGATCGTCACCTCGATCGACAAAAACGGCCAGCGTCTGTCGCTCTCGATGAAAGACCTCACGCCAAGCGCGTGGGAAGGTTTTGTCGCCACACACCGTCCGGGGGATGTCGTCAAGGGTACCGTGTCACGCTTTACGAACTTTGGCGTTTTCGTCGAACTTGGCGAAGGACTCGAAGGCCTATGTCACATATCGGAGCTTTCCGATGACCGTGTCGAGCGTGCCGAAGATGTCGCTCAGCTTGGACAGGAAATGGATTTCAAGATCCTCCGCATCGAGGCCGGCGATCAAAAGATCGGGCTTTCGCATCGTGCGGTCGGCAAAGATGACGAAGAAGGCGTTGCTTACGTCGCCGATACAACATCGTCGTCGAGTGCAGGCGGCAGTTCTAGAGGTTATTCAAGCGAAGCTAAGGGTGGCATGGCCAGCCTCGGCGAGCTTGCCAATCTGAAATTCGGATCGGCTGCCGAGGAAGCTCCGGTTGAAGAAGCACCCAAAGAGAAGAAAAAGTCGAAGAAAGCAGCCAAAGCCGAGGCTGAAGAAGCCCCGGCCGAAGCACCTGTCGCCGAGGAAGCTCCGGCTGCCGAAACCGAAGAAGCTCCTGTCGAAGAAGCACCTGCGGAAGAGGTTGTCGAAGAGACACCTCTTGCTGAGGAAGCTCCGGTTGAAGAAGTCGCCGAGGAAGCTCCTGCCGCTGAGGCAGAAGCGGCTCCCGAGGCTGCTGCAACCGAAGAACCTGTAGCAGACGAAGCTAAAGATGAGGCTTCGGACACGACTACGGCTTAAGTTCTGTATTTAGTTTTTATCAAGGGCAGTACCGGGAATCCATCTCTGGAGAGACAACGAAATGACAAAAGCTGATCTGGTCGAACGAGTCGCGCGTGAGGCCGACATGACCAAAAAAGATGCCGAACAGCTTGTCGAGATCATTTTCGACAGCATCACGGCAACCTTGAATAAGGGCGAGAAAATCGAGCTTCGGGGATTTGGCAGCTTTCGTGTCCGCGAACGCAATGCACGGAAAGGCCGCAACCCTAAAACGGGTGCGGCTGTAGAGATCCCGGCAAAACGCGTCGCTTATTTCAAACCCGGCAAAGAGTTGAAAGAACTCATTAACGTCGAAGGTTAACCCCGTGGACGTACTCTGGAGTCCGTGGCGATACGATTACATAACCGGCGGAGGTGAACCAAAACCTGCGGGTTGCGTTTTCTGCGAGATACTAATGAACTCGGCTAGCGATGAAGAAAAATTTATCCTCAAGCGTGCCGAGTTTAATTTTGTCATCCTCAATATCTACCCATACACGACCGGCCATCTAATGGTGCTTCCCTACGCTCACCTTGATGGCCCCGCATCAGCCGACAAACAAACCACCGACGAGATGATGGACCTTGTCAAAACAGCTCAATCCGCCTTAACTGAGGTTTATAGTCCTGACGGAATAAACCTAGGAATGAACCTCGGCAAAGCGGCCGGTGCCGGTGTCGCTGATCACTACCACATGCACATCCTGCCCCGCTGGGTCGGCGACGTCAATTTCATGACCGCCATCGGCCAAACCCGCACACTACCGGAAACATTGCCGGAAACCTACAAAAAGTTAAAAGATAAGTTTTAAGAAGTAGCCCACGAAACACACTAAAAGCACGAAATGAAAGACAATATTTTCTTTATTTCGTGCCTTTCGTATCTTTCGTGGGCAATATTTCTTAGATCGCAGATTCGATCTTTGGCACAACAATAAACGCCGCCAGCAGATTGATAAAGATCAGCCCCGTACAGACGATCGGCGGCAGAAATGTGAAAAACGCCATCATCGCTAGCACGCCTCCGAAAATCAACAGATTGATACCGATAATCCCTTTCATCACGTTGGGTTCGGTGTGTTTGAAAAGCAGATATCCGTTCGTAAGGGCCGCGAAGATACACAAAAAAGTAAAACATGAGCTGAGTGCGGTAAATAGATTGGAAAACGTCGGATGAAAACCGGCTCCGGCATCCATCTTGTATGTTGATATGAGAACGAACATCTGCCGCTCCGTTTCATTTGCCGGCTCGGCGTTGATAAACAGGCTTATCGAATGAATTAAACCAGTCAGCAATTGAAATAAAACCGCGGCCGAAAACCAAAATGTATATCGTCTTAGCATAGATATTAGTAGCTTTTAGATGCTCGGCGCGTCCGAGCGGTCGATGGCCTCGTCCTCGATCTCGCCGCCGGGGCTGACCGGGATGTCCGCGGGATTCATATATCTCAGTCCCCGTTCTTCGCTGTCGTGTTCGCCCGAGACAAACTTGAACTGCCCCGAACTTGGCGGCACATATCCCGGATAATCCACCCGCGAATGATAGATCGCGACGAGCGATTTGATCATAGATTCGCGGATCTGCGTCAGTTCACGCAGCGTCAGGTCGCACTCGCCAAGCTGATCGTCCGCGAGAATTGCGTCGATGATCTTGGTCACGATAAACCGGATATTCTCAGGATTTGGCTCAGCCAACGAACGTGCCGCCGCTTCGCACGAATCGGCGATCATCATTATCGCCGCCTCTTTGAACTGCGGCTTTGGCCCCGGATATCGAAAATCGTTTTCGGAGATCTCTTCGTCGGGCCGAGCCTGTTCCTGTGCCCGTTTCAGAAAATAATGCAAAGTTCGCGTGCCGTGATGCTGCGGGATAAAATCAATGATCCGCTGCGGCAAACCCATCTCGCGGGCAAGCTTGGTGCCGTAAGTGACGTGGCTGATGATGATCTTCGCCGACTGTGTCGGCTTAAGTTTGTCGTGCGGATTTTTTGAGAGCTGGTTCTCGACAAAATGCTCAGGAGCCGCTGTTTTGCCGATGTCGTGATAGAGAGCTCCAATGCGGGCAAGCAGCCCGTTGCCGCCGACAACGCGACATGCTTCCTCTGCAAGTTGGCCAACCGCGTGTGAGTGTTGGTTCGTTCCGGGTGCACGCAGGGCAAGTTGCCCTAGCACAGGCAGATCAGCGTTCGACAGCTCAAGCAGCTTTACATCCGTCAAAATACCAAAAAAATTCTCGCAGATCGGGAGCAAAACAGCCGTGACCGCCGCCGTGATTATCCCGCTTGCTAATCCGCATGCGATGGCGAGCAATATAGTGTTCAAAACAAACGGCTGCTGCGTGTACGCGATCAAAGCGATCGCCAGTACCGAACTCGCCGCCCCGATGACGCCGCCCGCGATCGTGACGGTCTGGCGGTTGCGGTAACGTCCGATACCATAGACAGCGACAGATGAGGCGATGGCGGCAAAGATCGTAAATTCCAACCCGCGTGGTGCGAGCAGGCCAGCGATCAGTGCGTTGAGGATCCCTGTAAACAAAGCCGTCGGACGGTCAGCAAGCAGTGTCATCAACAAACTTCCCGTTGCAAACGGGATCGCAAAAGACCAGAGCATCGCGTCGTTCATCGGTGCCTTAGCGTTTTGCAAAGCGGTAAATTCCGCGAGCCGAAACAATGCCGCGACGATAGCCGTCTGTGCCAAAACCACAAATCCCATCAATGCAAAAGTCCTGCCGGCGGACAGAGCTAATCTTGGCAGCATTCCACGATGCTGGACAAATTTCCATGCGATCCAAAACAACGACGTGATCAATACCAACAAGCCTAAAAACCGATTTGGCTGTCGCGAAGACGATGTGTAATTGCGAACGGCCCCGATCTTTGCCAGCACATCGGCAGTTACAATGCCGCCTTCGTCAACGATCTTTTGACCACGTTTGAGAGTGATCGTACGAGGCTGAATATTTTCAGCGGCACCTGCTCGGGCGGTTTCGGTAGCAACGCTGTCGTACGAAATGCTCGGTTCGATCAGTATTTCACCGGCGGTATAAAAAGCGTCCGCCTCTTTTGCCGAGAGGCTCTTGATGGCGGTTAGGCGTGTGCGAAATTTGTTTCGTGCGACCGACAGCGAAGTCCAGTTGCTTTCGGGCATCGAGACGGTCGATTGTAAATTTGGTTTTGAGCGGTCGAAAACAAAGACCTCGTTCTGAAAATACTGCCGCTCCGAGTCGTCATAGACATATCCGGTCGCAGCCTCTCGCAAACCACTCTCGACCGCATCGAGTTCATTACGGCTAAACGTTCTCGCCGCCAGCGTCTTACCGACCTCGGCACCGCCTGCCCCTAGCCAATGCGTTTCGGCCTTTGCGTCGGAGTTTGACTGCTTGGTATTCGCCTCGCCGCCGTGCCGTTGGAGCTTTTCCCACGAAGAGAGAAAACCTTGCACAGCCTGTTCCGCTTTGTTAGATTCGTAGCGAAATATAGGCTTGACGGCTTTTCGGGCCTCACTTTTTAGCCGCTCAGATTCGTCCGGATCGGCAAAATAAATATCCGCGGGCGAAGAAATACTCTCGCGGGCGATATCGCCCTCCAGGTAAGGCTGTTCCCCGGCCGAACGCCACAGCGGATTATGAATAAGTAGCGTCGTTAGGAGGCAAAGTACAGCAAACCCGATCCAAAACTGGTGCTCCGGCGACAGCACGCCAAACGGCCGTGCTATCAAGCCAAACAGCCATTCCCGCCACTCGGTCACGGGCGATTTCAGATCTCTGATCCTCTTACTCATTGATTCGCTACCATAGCGATGTCTTCCTCAAAAATGGGCTCTTCGGCGCCCGTATAAACTTCCTTAATGATCTCACCGACCGCCGCGACCATCGGCCGCAGCGTTTCGCGGACAATAGCTGAAATTGCCACGCTTGTCAGCCCGCTGTCAAGCGAAATTTGCCGTTCCAACTGCTCGATCACGTCCCGCGTGAGCAGATCGGCCTTGTTGAGAACGATCAACTGCGGTATCTCGTTGAATTCCAGATCGCCGAGGATCTTGTTGACCGATGCGATCTGCTGCAGCACGCGGGGATTCGAAGCGTCCACAACATGCACAAGCAAGTTACTATCCGCGATCTCCTCAAGCGTTGCACGAAACGCCGAAACAAGTGCGTCCGGCAGATCGCGGATAAATCCGACCGTGTCGTTGATGATGACTTCTTGATCGTACGGCAGCCGCAGCCGCCTCGAGGTCGGATCGAGCGTCGCGAACATCTTTTTCTCCGCGTACACATCCGATTGCGTCAATTGATTGAGCAAAGTCGATTTTCCCGCATTCGTGTAACCAACCAAAGAGATTATCGGCAGATGTTTCTGCACGCGTTTCTTTCGGCGTTCCTGCCGCTGAAACCCAAGATTATCGACCTGTTTCTCTAACTGAGCGATACGGTCGCGAACACGCCTGCGATCAGTCTCAAGTTTCGTTTCACCCGGCCCTCGACCACCGATGCCACCCGCGAGCCGCGAAAACGCCGAGTTCTGCCCGATCACAAGTCGCGGCAGCAGATATTTTAACTGAGCCAACTCGACCTGCAGCTTACCTTCTCTGCTTTGGGCACGCTGGGCGAAAATGTCCAGGATAAGCTGCGGACGGTCGATCACTTTGAGTTCCGTAGCTTCCGAAAGGCTGCGAACCTGCGCCGGCGAAAGCTCGGTGTCGAACACAATAACGTCCGCCCCAAGGCGCATCGAACGGATCAGCAGTTCGTCAAGCTTACCTTTTCCAAGCACCGTTTTCGGATCGATCTTCGGACGGCGTTGGATGATCGTATCAAGTATCACGACATCTGCCGATTCGGACAGCTCTTTCAATTCGGCGATCGATTCCGCCGCAATGTCCTGGTCGCCGGTCGTGACGCCGACGAGTATCGCCCGGTCGCGACCGGTTTGGCGGTTCCGACCCGTCAGACGAATGCGGGCCATCTCGTCCTCGAGCGAATTTATGAGCTGTATAAAATTGGTATCGAGCTGCGAAGCGACATTCGGCTCAAGATATTCGTACGGCAGCGACTGTGCTTCGGCTTCAAGACTTTCCGCTGCGGTCGGAACAAGATGTGCAGAGTAAACAAGACCCGGCAAGCCGTCCTTGCGGTCAACCTGGATGATCGACATCAGATCAAGCCGCAGCAAAGCAAGATCGGTCAGGTCGTCCTGCGTCAGTTTTTCCCCAAGCAAATGCGTATGCACACAGCGAAGCCCGCGAAAACGGTCTTCGGACACGCGTGCGCGTCCAAAATCAGGCAGTTCGATGCCCTTCGCCGTGCCGACCATCACATATTCGACCTGGCCCTTGCGGTTGATCAGCACCCCGACCTGCCGCCCGGTCTCATGCGAGATCTCGGACATCTGCCGCGCAAGTTCCGGTGAGATTATGTCATCAGGGGCAACGCGGCGGGTCGAAAGACGCTCGATGCGTTTGAGTTGATTATGTTTTAATCCGCGGGTAAATCCGTGAACGGTGTTAATAGAGATATGTTCCTCCGGCTCGTATCTGTGCAGATTATATCAGACCTGCGACCGATAGGTTTGGGATGTAGTCAGCCTCCGTTTGGTGCTACAATCTCAGCTACACCAAAATCAAACCTATGACTGTAAAGACCCGCGTCTTATTGACCCTTTTTCTGTTGCTGCTGACCGCAGGCGTTGTAATCGCGCAGCCGAATATGCAGCCTACTGATCCCAAGCGTGAAAGTCCCAGGGCTACGCTTCGCACCTTTATGGATGCATTTGCTCAGCCGCGGCTCGGCGTTACGCCCGATCCAATCGACGAGGCTATCAAATGCATCGACCTCGAAGCCATACCTGCGGATTACCGTTCGATCCGCGGGTTCGAGGTTGCGGCGCAGCTCTACGAGGTCATCCATTCGATCGAAAATTTTCATCTCGAAGACGTTCCGGCCGAGAATAAGGGCGAACCGTTTCACCTATTTCGCTCGACGCACGGCGAGATCGTCTTAACTCGGCACCCAAACGGCGAATGGCTGTTCGCCCAGGAAACTGCCCGTGTTGCTCCGCTGCTGATCGCCGATATCGAAGAAGAAAGGCGTACGCACGGCTCGGCGACGCTTGCCGTGTCTGACAGCGTTGGTTCTCAGATACGCGAGCGAATGCCGCCTATCTTACGGCCCCGCACACTTGGGCTTGAAAGATGGCAGTGGCTCGGACTGATCGTAATTGGGCTTTTGGGCCTATTAGTTTGGCAGATAGTTCGTTTCACAGCATCATTGATCCTCGGCCGCCTGCTCCGCAGCCGCTTTGGCGAGGTGGCGGACGAACACGTCACAGGTCTATATCAACCCGTCGGCCTGATCGCATTTGTTATTACATTTCGGCTCGGCTTGCGTGCATTGTCATTAACGCCCGGCCCGCTCGCCACGCTGCGGAGCGCGATGTTCGTGTTGATGGCGATCGGGGTGATCTGGCTCATCTATCGGATCGTTGATATCGCGATCGCAAAGCTGCGCAAACGCGCGTACGCGACCGAATCTAACTATGACAACCTGCTTGTACCATTTATCGGTGCAATAGTGCGTTTGGCCGTGGTCATCATCGGCCTCATTCTAGTTGCTGAAAACCTCGATTTTAACGTGACCGGCTTGATCGCAGGTTTAGGGATCGGCGGCATTGCTATCGCTCTCGCTTCGCAGGAAACGCTGAGCAATTTCTTTGGCTCGCTCGTTCTCCTGATCGAACAGCCGTTCAAAGCCGAGGACCGCGTCGAGGTCGACGGTGTCAAGGGTACGGTGAAAGAAGTCGGTTTTCGTAGCACACGGATCCTAACCTATGACAACTCGCTTATCACCGTCCCGAACGCCACGATCGCAAAGGCTCACATAACCAACATCGGAACCCGACGCCGCCGCACATGGCTGGTCGATCTGGGTGTTCCTTACTCAAACCGGGCAGAAAAGGTCGAAAAACTCTGTGCCGGCATCGCGGATATCATCGGCAAAAGCGAGTCGCTCGACAATGAGGAGTTCAAGGTGAGCCTGTTCGAGATCAAGCCGCCGTCGCTCACGCTCAGGATCATTGTCGCTTTCAAAGAGGACGATTTTGCCTACGAGACCGACGCCCGTCACGCATTTATTCTGGACGTGCTAAAGCTCGCTGACGAACTCGAGATCGAGCTTGAGGTGCCCAATTAGAACTTATAGGTGGAACGGGAGACTAAAAGTTTATGCGAAAGACTATATTGATCCTTGCGGCCATATTCGCGACAGGGTTGCTTTTTGTTAATGTGTACACGTCGGTCGTCGATGCCCGTAATTGGGGACACGACATTCCGAATTCGCTTATTGCTGCCCGTGAATATTTTAGCATCGCAAATCCGGGCACCTTTTTTCGCGTCGTTTCGCCGATCAGCCAAGTCATCGCCTTGCTTGCCTTAATAATTTGCTGGGGAGCTGGCAAGCGCGTGCGGATATATTGCGCCGTAGCGCTAGTTTTGGCGGTTGGCGGTGACATCTTTACCTTTGCCTATTTTTTCCCGCGAAACGACATAATGTTCGTCGCACCACTTACGTCTGATACCGAACCTTTACGCTCGGCATGGTCCGGCTGGTCAACCATGAACTGGCCGCGCTCCGGCATCCTAGTTGTTCAGGTCATCATCGATTTTCTTGCTCTGATGCGGGTCGCTTCTACTTCGTCGAAATAACACCCTAAAGTGAGATTCAAATCCGCACGCGAATTGGTATAAACAGTTCTCGGCGGATAGAATCGTGTGTAGTTATGAGTAATGCGGACGCGACTCTGCGGGTCGATAATGTTACAAAACGCTTTGGTGATTTTACCGCGGTCGAGGGGCTGAGCTTTGACGTGCGTGCGGGGCGGGTTTTTGGGTTTCTTGGGCCGAACGGCGCTGGCAAAACTACGACGATCCGCATGGTCGTAGGAATCACAGCGCCTGACGAAGGCAAGATCGAGCTGTTTGGTGAGCGGATGTCCCCACATTTGCAGGACAAGATCGGCTATCTGCCCGAGGAACGCGGGCTTTATAAAAAGATGAGGATCGTCGACCAGCTCCGTTATTTTGCGGCGTTGAAAGACGTGCCGCAGGCTGTCGCTGATAAGCGCATTGACCGCTGGCTTGAGCGGATGAACCTCGCCGAGTGGAAAAACAAAAAAACGACCGACCTTTCGAAAGGGATGCAGCAAAAGATACAGTTTATCTCGACCGTGCTGCACGACCCGGATCTGCTGATCTTGGACGAACCTTTTTCAGGGCTCGACCCGGTAAATGTTGAGTTTATGATCGAGGTGCTCGCCGAATTCAAATCGCAGGACAAGACGATAATATTTTCGACGCACCTCATGGAAACCGCGGAGCGGCTTTGCAACGACATCTTGCTCATCAATAAATCAAAAAAGGTCATCTCCGGCAGCCTCCGCGAGGTTAAAGCAAGTTACGGCAAAAACCTGATCGCCTTGCGTGTTGTTGGCGGCGAGAACGTCCTCGGTGACCGCTCGCTTGTGGCCAAAACAGACGAACACTCCGACGAGATCCAGATTGAATTGACTGAAAATGCCGATCCGCAGGTTTTGTTGAAAAGGTTGGTCGAAAGCGGTGCGAATATCTCGAAATTTGAAAAGGTCGAGCCAAGCCTAAATGATATTTTCATCCAGCAAGTTGGCGGTGCCACAGTTTCAGGGGAGTGAGATGAAAGCGAACAGGCCCCCAAGACGGCCAAAAGACCGGTTGGCGACGGCAATATTCTTTGCCATAGCCGGTATTCCATTTTGCGCGATGGTCACCTTCGTTATCATGCTTCTTACGGGGAATCTTGCGCGGGCCCCGATTCAAGACTTAGGTCCGAGCCGGATCCGCCTCGCCAACGGCTGGTTTGAACGGATTGATTGGTCCACCGCGATCTACATCTTTATCGTCGTATATATCGTGTCGCAGATAATGGCTAACTGGCATCTTATTACGGACCCGCCTGGAGATTGGTTCGCGACCAAACGGGACGACGGAGCGTTGTCGATCACGCGAAATGATGACGATCCGAAAAACGAGGACAAATGAGAAAATTCCTAGC
>JBEBGA010000051.1:0-12285 GCA_040081695.1 Pyrinomonadaceae bacterium | reverse complement strand
GACCTCGCAACCGCCGGTTTTAGGGATGTTTTGCTGATGGGCATGGGCGGCTCGTCGCTTTGTCCTGAGGTTTTGGCAATGACGTTTGGTAAGGTGAACTTTCACATTCTCGACTCAACCGTTCCGGCACAGGTCAAAGCGGCCGAGGATAAACTCGATCTTGCCAACACGCTGTTCATCGTCGCCAGCAAGTCAGGTTCGACGCTCGAACCAAATTGTTTCAAACAGTATTTTTTTGAAAGAGTAATCGAAACAGTTGGACGGGAGAACGCCGGACGACAATTTATTGCGATCACCGATCCAGGTTCAAAGATGGAACAAGTCGCTAAAGACGACGGCTTTCGCCACATCTTTTACGGCAAGCCGCAGATCGGCGGGCGTTTTTCCGCGTTATCGGCATTTGGAATGACGGCGGCCGTCTCAATGGGGCTGGATGTCGAAAGCTTTTTGACAAACGCAAATGAAATGGTCGAAGCCTGCCGCGAGGAAGATATTTCGGCAAATCCCGGAGCATTGCTCGGACTCATCCTCGGCGTTTGTCACAAAAACGGACGCGATAAATTAACTATTGTCACTTCTGAAGAAATTTTCGATCTCGGCGCGTGGATGGAACAACTCGTCGCAGAATCTACTGGCAAAGACGGGGTTTCGATCATTCCGGTCGATCGCGAAATGTGGTATCTGGTCTATTCGAAAGACCGTGTTTTCGCCTGTGTCAGCGTTGGAGATGATGATGATATCGACGCATTCTACGCCGAGGTCACGTCAGCGGGGCATCCTGCGGTTCGCATCAAGTTGTCTAGTATCGATACTCTCGGCCAAGAATTTTTCCGCTGGGAATTCGCGACGGCAGTGGCCGGCTCGGTAATGCAGATCAACCCGTTCAACCAACCCGATGTCGAATCGGCCAAGATCGAGGCGCGAAAGATCACCGACGAATACGAAATGACCGGATCGCTGCCCAATGAAAAGGCGTTTTTCAACGCGGATGGTGTCTCGCTTTTCACAAGCGTTGAATACGCGAATAAATTAGTGGCAATTGCCGGCCCAGACAGTTCGCTGCAGGAAATAATTGAAGCCCATCTGGCACATATTGCCGAAGGTGATTATTTTGCGATTCTCGGATATATCGAGATGAACGCTGAGATTGAATCTTTGCTGCAATCGTTCCGCTTTGACGTTCTTGCCCGAACCGGCGTCGCGACGTGTCTCGGATTTGGCCCGCGATTTCTGCACTCGACCGGACAAGCTTACAAAGGTGGTGCTAATAACGGTGTGTTTTTACAGATCACGTCGGATGACGCACTTGACCTCGCTGTTCCCGGACAGAACTACACGTTTGGGGTCGTCAAATCAGCTCAGTCACGAGGCGATTTTCAGGTACTGCTTGATCGCGGACGGCGGGCATTACGCATACATTTGTCCGGTGATGTGACGAAAGGTCTCGAGAAATTGGCCGGTCAATTCTCCGGACAGATCATTTTGCCTTAGTGATCTCAGTTATCATCCGTCCGGGGAATTTGTAAAAACCGCGTTCAAGTAGTTCAGGTGTGGGGTTGCCTAGATCATCAACTTTGCCCATTAACCGCAGAACCGTCGGCATAAAACTAAGATTGTCGTAGGGCTCATCGATCAACAGCCCACGCGGAATGCCTGTCTTATTTCCGCCCACAAACATCAATGTCGAGTTTGTCGAGACACGGAAGTACGACCCGTGATTGCCACCCGCGTTAAATCCGCTGACGTTAAAATTCCAGTGATTTGCCGCGAGAACTAGCAGATCGGGCTGGGTCACATCGCGCTGACGTTGACGAAATCGCCGCATCAGACGCTCGTCTTCTGATATGTTCGCATCGTCGTTGACAGGTAACATGTGACTCACGATCTGCTCATTTAGTCCTATGACTGCATTAGAATAGATCGTCTTATGGGTTGCCCGTAGCCATTCGATCTCAGTATGCCATTCGTTGACCCACGCCTCGCGATCTGAAACGGCTAAGTCCTTATCCTCAAAATATTTCAGCGGAAAGCCCTCGCCCCATTTCTGTCTAGTAAATGTAACTTTCCCGACGGCATCTTGACGTAATCCGGAAATAGGCATATACCGATACCTCTGTCCGCCATCGGCATCGACCCGTTTTAATATAAGTGCCTGTTTGTCATTTCCGGCATATAACCAAATGGCTTCCTCCGTTGAACTCAGTTCCGGCAGTAACGCAGCCAGGGCAACTTGCGGGATCTTAACCGCAGTAAAGTCAACCGGCCGGCTGCCGACCTCAGCCTGGACGTTGCTCCGCACCTTTTGTCTGGCCAAAAGATCAAAATAATCGACGCGTCTAAAACTTTTATCCAGGTCAACGCCTTGATCTTCGTTTAATACCAGTCCGTTTGGCGACAACCCAATTACATAGTTTTGAAGTTCGAAAACGCTATTTTGCTCACCCATCGCACCGGGTGCTATCAGATCCTCGATCTTTAGCTTTTTGGGGTCAAATTTTTCAGGTTTTAGATCAATGAGATTCTTAAGGATCGCAACATATTTCCGGTAATCGGCCTCAGACCGCTTTGCTAGTTCCGCAAGCGCATTGATTCGGCGGGCCTCTTTGTCTGTTCCCTTATCAAAATCTTCGGGCGTAAATTTATCAGGCTGAGCAGCGATTATCTTGTCTTGTTTCTCGATCGAGCGATGGAGGGCAGCCATCTCTTCGCTGATCTGAGCCACAGTATCTTGCCAGCCGTTTCGATGCTTTTTGACGATCTTAAAAAACAGATCGGTCGCGGCTTTTCGTTTCTCTGGCAAACCCTTTTGTTTTAAATATTGGAGCAGGATCTGCAAAATATTTAGGTCATTCTGGCGCAGATGTACAGACGCCCGCTCATTGCCATCGACATCGACTAGAACCGTCGGATACAGGTCGTCCTGACCTCTAAGGTAATAGGATTCCTTTGATGGATTAGTAACGACAGGACCAAACGGATATATCGCTTTGATCGAATAATTCGTCATCATCTGCTGTTTAGTAACAACATGGTGTCCGCCGCCCATCGAACTCCGAAACAGGTTTACTAAGTTAAATCCCTGACTGTAAATCTTTTCGTCCGAATTAGCCCCATGATCGGAAACCAGGATCATTGCTGTTTCGTCGGCACGAGATGACGATTGGATCGCCAACCAAATTCGACCAATAGTGCGATCGACTGCCTTAACTACGGCCAGTCGTGAGGCAGTATCGTTGTTGGCGTGGGAAGTATGATCAAAGGAGCTTGTGTAATAATCAAGGTAATCAAGTTCAGGCCGAGTGACAACTTTGTCAACCACGTCCCATTCGGCTTGGTTGGCAGTTACATTTAAAAAGTCGAGTCCTATCGACCATTCGTCAACAAACTCCTTTGGTTTGCCGGGGTAGAGCTTCATAAAGCCGCTAGCGAGCGTACTCCAATTGTTGCCGCGCTGAAAGAGCTGGTGACTCGTGTAGCGTTTATTATAGGGAAAGGCATCCGACATCAGCGGTATAGACAACTGATCAAGCACCTCGACGCCTGGCATGTCAGCCTTTTTATTGAAAAGATACTGTACATAGTACGGGACGAATTTGAGGTGATCATAGCCGTGCTTGGTCAGACGGTCATATTCGACATGGTCCTTGATCTGAAGATGCTGCCCCGTGTCTAGCATGCTCCAAGATGATGCCGACAGACTGATCCCTCGCGTGTAGAAATTACTTACGCGTGACCCATTTTTATAGAAGATCGTGTCAAACCACGGCAGCACGGACTTGCCGGTAGCCGGATCACGCTGTTTCACAAACTGATCAACGTAATATCCCGGCAGGCCGTCGACCTTGACGACGACTACCCGCTTAACATTTTGGCCAAAACCAGAGACAACACAGATCGATGTCAGCAGCAAAACACAAAAAAAGCCGTAAAAATGTGATCTCGATCTCATCAAAAACTGCTCGTCCCGAAAAAGGAAATTAATTGTTGGCAATACTACCTATGACTGCAGCGTCTCTGGCTGAGATCCGCTTGCCCTCGTCGAGAGCCCGCTTTAGATAACTTGCGGATAGTTTTCGAAAATTCTCGACCACAGCCGGATCTTTATAGATAGCAAGCAAATATTCTTTTGCCCTCGAATCATCGATACGATACAGCCCTGCCAGACATTTCAAACGCATGCTCTCGTCGTCAGTAATTGAAAATATCTTTAACAATGAGCGTGCCGTTTTGTCGCCGGCATCATTTCCGTGCTCGGCAACAAATTCTAATGAACGTCTCAAAGCCGACATGTCGCTATCGACCTCAGGTTTTGCAGATCGATCTGCCAATTCGTTCAAAAACCTCTCGTGATAATTGAGCTGCCGCCTAATGTCCAGTTTAGCCAGCAATTCGGGCGTCGGTTGTTCTCTGCGCGTATAGAGGCCAAAAGAAAGAAATCGGGCCGCTGTATAAAGAGCCCGACGCTTTTTTGAGTTGGCCAGTTTGACCATCTCTTCGCGCCTGTCTTGAGCGATCAATGCCGGCAGTCCGTTGTCGCGTTTGGCGTAGGCGATCAGATTAGCGTATTGTTTTTGGGCAAGATCAGCCTCGACTGCCAGATCATTTTCGAGCGGATTTAGCGAGACTCGTTCCAGCCGATCCGCGATCTCGCCACGAAAATCTGGCGCGAGCGACGCATCCAGCGAAAGCAGCATCTTAAGCTGGGCATATGACCTGATCCGCGATTCCTGGTTAATATCGATCCCCCGTCGCCCTGTAACAAAGTCGTATGCGAACTTGCTAAGAAAGAGCGGGATACTGCCAAACGGCGAGAATGAGATCACACTGTGAGTCAGATCCGTTAGGATCCGCTTAGACATTTCCCGGCGTTTTGCGTTCCGCGTATCACGAAAATCAACCAGGATCGTTGGTATTTTGGGATTATCAAGCCCGTACAGGGCCAATGGGATAAGCGTTTTCGGTTTGGCATTTAGGGTATGCGGCTCGACAATTCGCTCATCTTCGTCAAACCATTTGACCTGAGTGTAGCCCTTCCAGTTCGCAAGTTTTACATCATTCCATGGGTCTTTGATATTCAGAAAACGTCGGTCAAATTTACGGCCCTTATTTTCCGCCATATCTTCAGCGGCGATCCAAACGGTTGCGTGCCGTGCCGTCCCGTCCGGCATTTCCAACGGCTCAAAATAAAGTCCTTGAGCCTCCGAATATTGCCGCAAAAGTTCCCAATTGCGACCGCGAATATCACGCTTTTTCACGATCTCAGTATCATAAACGCGATTCAGTTCTTCGTCCGGGATCATCGCACCAAGGGTCTTGTCCGTTAGCCAAAGCCTCGCTTGAATATCTTTTGACTCGGCATCGCTCAAAAGCTTTTCGCCCGATACCGATTCAAATAGCGACAAAACAGTAAGGGCTTTTGCAACCGATGCGCGTCTGTAATCTTGGCGGTTTTGACGGTATTGCAGCACCGATGTTTTTGGCCCGACTCCTAACTCACCGAGTATCATTTTCTTAAAAACGACCCACAACACTTGTCCCCAAACGCCGTTGTGGTTGCTGTTCATATCGACAACGTGCGGCGGCGGCCGAGTACCGATGTCTTTGTTATTTGTCGTCCGCGTATATAGAAACGGAACAAAGGCAGCTGCTTTTTGCCAAAACGAAGCCCTCGTATATGAATGCATCCAGACATATCTCAGGCGGTCGTTTTCCGGACGGTCATCACCCAGCGTATCCCGCATCACGCTCAAAAGCGGTATTTCGGTCAGGCCGTCGCTCACATCAGCGTCAAAATTGTCCTTTCGGGCAAAGATAGTGATTATCTCGGCCCCACCCGCAACAGGTATTTTTTCAACACGAAAATCAGGAGTGTCTTTCGGAGCAGCGGCAATCTGCTTGGCCGGTTCTTCAACCGTCTGGGCACTAGCTGCAAAAACTGCAAAAACCGCCATCAGCAAAGCCGTAGCAAGGCTAAAGCATTTTGTGCTGTTTTGGAGGGCGCTTGAGATCATCAACTATTACCGCTATTGGCTTTAAGGGGTTCACTTCAGGCCAAGAGTCGTAGCTAAAGTTCGATCTCTAGTCCTTGTTATCGAGGTTTTGATGCAATAACGGGTTCTCTGGTTCGACGTATTTTACGATGATCAGTCGTAATTGAGTGCCTCGACAGCATCTAGACGGGCCGCTCGCAAGCCCGGATATAGCGCACCGGTCATACCGCTGATAAGGCCGACAACGACGATCATACCCACCAACGAAGGGTCAATAGCAACTGTCAGCGTCGTCCACTTTGCAAATACATATTTCAACCCAACGGTCGCGACCACACCAAAAACGATGCCACCTAGACTTAGTAATAACGCCTCTTGCACGATGGTCCAAGCGATGTTGGTTTTAGACATCCCGAGCGATTTAAGTACACCGATCTGACGAGTTCGCTCAGTGACGGTCGTGTACATGGTCAGCAAAATGATGAGAGCCGAGATAGCTCCGGCAACGCCGATGACGACGTTTAGAAACACATTCAAGGCGGGAACCCCTTGCATATAAAGCTCTTCGAGTTCGCTGGTGAGTATTATCTGATCCTCTGGAAATTTGGCATGCAGATTGTCACCGACCGTCTGTGGAGTAAATCCTTCTTTTACTTTGACTAGAAACGCCGATGCTTTGCCCTCCGCTCCAAGCTGTGTTTGCATCGTCGAAAGCGGTATCTTGACCCTCGCACCGGCGCTGGGTTCGTAGGTGCCGACGATCTCAAAATCGCGATCATAGACGCTGAGCTTGTCGCCGATCTTCTCTTTACGAGTTGCGAGCCATGCGCTGTCGCTCATCAATTCGTCTTTGCCGTCAACAAATTTCCTGCCCTGCGTGACTTGCAGGCCCGCGACCGCTGCATACTTTTCCCACTCGACGCCATCGACCAGGCGGCTGCCGGTAATGCCCTCTTTCGAAGAAACGCTGTTTTGCCCGATCGGCACCGCCGCCGCAACCCCCTCAACCTTTTCGATATCAGGCCCCATCGTCACCGGCAGACGCAACACGTCAGATCCGGTCAGCCCCATGCTCCCCGACGGCCGAAACATGATCTCGGCTCCGACATTTGCCTCGCGTTTTGCACGCTCCCGCAAACTGCCGTTAGCGAGTCCCACCGTCACAATTATCAGCAAGATGCCAATGCCGATGCCAATAATGCTGACCGCCGTGCGGGCCGGACGATGAAGCATGTTTGAAAATACTAGGCTATTCATAAATCCCTTAACAACAAAAAACGCGAAACAAGCCAAGTGCTGCCGTTTCGCGCTTACGGGTTCCCGGTCACTAACTCGCTAGCTCAATCCTCATAAATGCTAGCAAATTCAACCAATATTTACGAATTCCCTAGTCCCCAAATGCCTCAAGATACTTGATGCCGGAGCCGGTGTTGAAGATGACGACGGACTCGCCTTCGTGGACGAGGTTTTGGTCGATCAGTTTTCGTAGGGCGGGGATGCATGCGGCGCCTTCGGGGGCGGTGAAGATGCCTGTTAGGGCTCCGATCTCGGCAACGGCGGCGGTTAGTTCGGCGTCGGTGACGGTGACGGCGGTGCCATTTGAGGCACGGATGGCGTCGAGGATGAGGAAATCGCCAATGCACTTTGGCACGCGAAGCCCCGAAGCGACGGTCGAGGCGTTTTCGAACTCATCGGCAAAGCGTTCGCCTTTTTCGAAAGCTCTGACGATCGGAGCACACGTCTCAGACTGCACGGACACCATTCGCGGAAATTTTGGCGGCAACCAATGCATTCGATTCATTTCCTCAAAGGCTTTCCACATACCGATCAACCCCGTGCCACCGCCTGTTGGGTATATGATCACGTCAGGCAGGTGGAAGGGCAGCCAAGACTCTCGGTTTGCTTCACCGCCCGTCGCTATTGCACGGCGGGAGAGCTGCTCGGCAAGCTCGTAGCCCATCGTCTTTTTGCCTTCGACGCGGTAGGGCTCTTTTAGGGTGGAGACGTCGAACCAGCCCATTTCGTCCTTTCGTTCGGCGACTATTTTGCCGCAGTCGGTGATGAGGCCGTCAATAAGTGTGACGTTGGCGCCGGTCTGCTGGCATTCGATGATGTTCGCACGCGGCGTGTCCGCGGGCATGAATATGTTGGCTTCCATCCCGGCGAGAGCGGCGTACGCAGCCAACGCTCCGGCAGCATTTCCGGCGGACGGGACGGCAAGTTTGGTCACGCCAAGTTCTTTCGCCATCGAGATCGCCGCGGTCATGCCGCGAGCCTTGAACGACTGCGTCGGATTCTGTCCCTCGTCCTTGATATACAGGTCTAACTTGATGGGCAGCGTCGCAGCGAGCCGGTCGGCCCTAATGAGAGGCGTCCAGCCCTCGCCAAATGTGACGATGTTTTCGGGGTCTTCGACAGGGAGAACATCACGGTAACGCCATAACGAGGCCTCTCGATTCAGAAAATAGTCGCCTAGCGTCTTCCTGCCGTCATGCCATTCCTTGTGCCAGGCTCTTTCAAACCCTTCGGCGGCTTTTTCCAGATCGTAACGGACGAGCAAAGGCTTTCCGCAGGTTATGCAAAGGTTTTGCAGCGTATTCGCGTCGTGCCGAAGCCCGCAAAGAGCACATTCGAGATGGGTGACGTTCATAAAAAGAGTTTCGCCTTATTTCTTTAGGACGAATTCCCTAAACAGATTAAAAAAGGCATTTACGCCGAGCGTGATCGAGCCGCCTTTTAGGCCATCTTTCCAACCATAACGAGCCGGATACCAGACCTCTTTCGCAATTATGTCTGAGGTGTACGAGCCTACAATTCGTGGGATTCCGATGGCTCGTTTCCCGTTTGGCTTGCGAGCCGTAACGGTCGAGAGAAATGCGTTGGAGATGCGCGAACCAAGGTCTCGCTTTGGGCTGCGATAGAAATGGCTGTCGAGTTTGAGAGCTTCGTCAAGGCCGTAGATCGCGGTGTTTTTGATCAGATTTTTGCCAAAGTTCGATGCAAATCTTTTGCCAAATCCGTTAGCCGACTTGCCCCACTCCTTCGGGTTATTGATAGCCGTCGAAAATCCGGCGCCCGTCGCTATACCGACCCAGGCAAATGGACCAACCGTATCACTAACAAAATGCTTAAAACGCCTTTCCGCATCCGGACGCACATAAGCCGCCTGATTTGCAGTCGTGGCGGTTGACGTCTGCGCTGACGCGGCGGCCGCAAAAACCAAAAAAAATAAGACGAGTGATTTCTTCATAGCTACATTATTATCGCACTACTTTGCCAACATCGGCTTTAGGGCTTTATAAACGTTGGCGGTCATTATCTTTTCGCCTTCGGCGTTTGGGTGTATGCCGTCGGCTTGGTTGAGTTCTTTTTTCAAGGCGACATTTTCGAGCAGAAATGGCAGAAATTCGACCTTGTGTTCGGTCGCAAGATCGGGAAACGCGATGGTGAATTGTTGTTGGTAATCGCTGCCCATTGATGGCGGTGCAAGCATTCCGCACAGTAATATTTTCAGATTCTTTGCTTTTGCCTTGCGGATGATCTGGTCGAGGTTTTTCTTCATCTGAGCGACAGGTATGCCGCGAAGCAGATCGTTGGCACCGAGCTCGAGTATGACGATCTTGGCGTTGTCCTGTTCAAAGACCCAATCGGCCCGCTCCAAACCGCCGAGCGTCGTATCACCCGAGACACCTGCATTTATCACCTCAAAATCATAGCCATCCGCCTTGAGCTTTTCCTGCAACAGATACGGGTACGATTCTTTTTCCGACAGCCCAAACCCGGCGGTCAAACTGTCGCCAAAGGCGATGATTTTTGGGCGATTGGAGACAACCTGAGGCGTCGCAAGCGGTTTCTTTGAAACCTCATTTGCACTCTGTTTGCTGCACGATGCACCCGCCAATACGAGAAATATGAAACTAACAACTGCTGTTTTTCGAATAAGATAACGCATAATTGAACGCTTTATTGTACGCTAAAATATTAGCGAAAGATGCAAAAGGATCATGATCGAACTTAAAAATATTACCAAAACCGTCCGCTCCGGCACCGAAGATCTGACGATACTCGATGACGTGTCGATCGAAATACCCGATGGCCAGTTCGTCGCGATCACCGGAGCATCGGGCAGCGGCAAATCGACATTGCTCGGTCTGATAGCCGGGCTCGATGCACCTTCGTCGGGGCAGATATTTATTGACGACGATGAAATTACCGCCACCAGCGAAGACGGCCTGGCGCGCATTCGGAGCGAAAAGATCGGGTTTGTTTTTCAGTCATTTCACCTGATACCTAGCCTTACTGCATACGAAAACGTTCTGATACCGATGGAGATACTCGGCCTTGATGGTGTCGCGGCTCGAGCCGATAAATTGCTCGACGCGGTCGATCTGACAAACCGGGGCCATCATTATCCGGCGGAGCTTTCAGGCGGAGAGCAACAGCGTGTAGCGATCGCCCGAGCCTTTGCCAATTCACCTAAGATACTGCTCGCCGATGAACCGACCGGCAATCTCGACAGCAAAAATGGGCAGCATATTTTCGATCTGATGACCCAGCTACACGCTCAAAACAAGGTAACGCTCGTGCTCGTGACACACGATCCGACTCTCGCAGCTCAGGCACAGCGGCAGATCGTACTGACCGACGGCCGGGTCACGTGTGATGAGTCTCGGGAGTCAGGAGTCTAAGACTATGGCAACTATTACAAGATTTGAAGATATTCTGGGTTGGCAGAAAGCCAGACAGGTTACGACGTTGATTTATGAAATAACTGGCCAAGGCGGTTTTTCAAAGGACTTTGGATTGCGGGATCAAATACGAAGATCTAGTGTTTCAGTCATGGCAAATATCGCTGAAGGGTTTGGACGAAAATCTGACAAAGAGTTTGCGAACTTCCTTAATTACGCACATGGGTCAGTTGCAGAAACACAATCTCATCTATACGTCGCTCTCGATCTGAAATATCTCGGGCAAGAACAGTTCGAAACCATTTATTCGATGCTCGATGAGACTTCGCGCATACTAATGGGTTTTAGCAAGCACCTCCGAGGGTTTTCAAAATGACTCCCCGGACTCAGGACTCACGAGACTCATGACTTTCATCTTCAACCTAACCCGCCGCGAGATCCGCTCTTCATGGCGGCGTTTGCTGTTTTTCTTTCTCTGCATCGCGTTGGGTGTGGGGTCGATCGTCGCGCTCCGCTCGCTCATACAAAACATCACTAAGGTCGTTGGTAACGACGCAAGGGCTTTGATGACCGCGGACCTTGAGGTCAGTTCGACAAATGATTTTTCGCCGACCGATATTGCAAAGATCGAGGATGTGATCGGCAAGTCAACGATCGTCGAGGCACGAAACGAGACCATCTCAACCGCGTCGATGGCACGTCCGTCGGACCCGGCGAACGAGAGCCTTGAGTTTGTTGTGCTTAAGGGCATCGAGCCGCCGATTCCACTTGTTGGCAGTTTTGCGACGTCGGACGGGCAGACCTTCGATTTCAAACTGCTCGAAAATAACGGAGCCGTCCTCGCCCGCATCTTGCTCGAAGAGCTAAAAGTAAAGGTCGGCGATAAGCTAAAGATCGGCGAAGCCGAGTTTCAAATACGCGGCACGATCGACGAGGAACCGGGCGGAACGAGCGGCTTTAGGATGGGCGCCCGCATCTTTGTTGAGAAAAAATCGTTTGACGACGCCGGCATAACTCGCAACACGAGCCGTATCCGTCGGCGAATACTTTATCGCACGTCGGAAAACCCAACCCCGCTTGTTGCTCAGCTTCGCGACGCCCTTAAAGGGACGACGATACAGGTCAATTCGTATCGCGAGCAGCAGGAAAATCTGAACGAGCAATTTGCCCGTACCGAGAATTATCTCTCGCTAACTGGCCTACTGATACTCGTTCTGGGCGGTGTCGGCGTGTGGAACGTCGCCCGTGCATTTATCGAACAAAAGCGAAAGACCGTCGCCGTGCTCAAATGCCTCGGAGCCACAGGCAACCGTGTGATCGCCGTCTATCTGCTGCAAATTTTGACACTGGGAATAGTTGGTAGTTTGTTTGGCGTCCTTCTCGCCCAGTGCGGACTGTGGGTCGCAAAATGGCGGTTTGTTGATGCTCTGCCGGCAAAGATGAGCTACGTCGTAAACTTCGCATCAGCATGGCAGGGTGTCCTGCTAGGCGTACTGATCTCGGTGCTTTTCTCGGCACTACCGCTGCTTCAGATCCGCTCGATCAAGCCAAAATTACTGCTCCGCGATGAGAACAATGTAAATATCAACCGGCTCGATTGGTCGAAA
>JBEBGA010000339.1:0-3272 GCA_040081695.1 Pyrinomonadaceae bacterium | reverse complement strand
ATCGACGCACCGCGATCAGATACAGCGTCGCGTAAACCGAACTGAAGACCATCATCTGCCCAAAGTCTTTGAGCAGAAAGAAAGGCAAAAACGGCAACGCGGCCATAAAAACAAGCGGCATTATGTCCTTTGCACGCGGCACTCCCCAATATGTGCGGGCAAGATTGCGATAAAGCACGGCAAGGATCGCGGCGAAACCTATCAGGAAAGGAATTTTGGCGGGTTCCCACGGCGTCATATTGCCGATAGACTTACCCGCACGCGAAGTGATCGCGGCCAAAATAAGCGGCCCGAGCGTCAGCAGCACGATCAGGAAACCGTTATTTTGCAGCAGTTTGAGCACATCCTCTCGCCGTATGACGATAAACGCAGCTATCAAGCCAAAGATCGCGAGGAGCGGATTTATGGTTCTGCCGGATACTAATACGCTGCTAAATGTTTCCGGTGCAGGCCTTGGCTTTTCAGCTGACAGATCCACCGGCGAGGGCGGCGTGGCGGGCAGGCCCATTATTTGCTTCTTTTCCGGTGAATAATTTTCCTGGATATAACGGAGCTGCAAGGTCTTCAGCTTTTCCTGCCGAGCCTCGGCCTTGTCCTTTCGCGAAGTGTATTCGGGGTCGCTAAACAAACGGTATTGGACCGTAAGCCCGATCGAAAATAGCAGCACGGCCGATGTGTAAAGCGTCCAATTGCCGTCAAATCTGATAAACCGCTTTAAGAGAATTGGTATAACTGCAAGCAAAGAAAGGAGAAAGAGATTGCGAAAAGCCGTCAGCGACGATGTCTCGTATCCACGGATCAATGCCCCGTAATAGATCGAATAATGCGAGATCGCAGTGATAAATACGATCAGGACGAGGATAAAGAAATGTGATGAGGTTCTGTTTTTCACGCTTTATCTTCGCCTCGGTGCGGGTTTTGGGGCCCTTGTCGCCGGGCCGGCTGCGGGCTTATATTTGTCGCCTAACAGTCCGAGTTCGCGAGCCTTAAGTATCAATGCCGCCGCGATAGGTGCCGCCGTCGTCCCGCCGTAAGCCGATCCGCCAATATTTTCGACAACAACCGCTATGGAAACTTGAGGGTTTTCGATCGGGGCGATCGCCAGAAACCAGCCGTCCCAGCGTGTAAATTTCACCGGTTCATCGATTTCGACGGATTGGCCGTTGACCGTTCTTCGTACTTTTCTGGTCTTTTTACTGCCGTCGGGGTTATACACCTGGACGCCGTCCTTGTCCGCCGTACCAGTCTTTCCGCCCGTCGCGATGCCCGTACCGGCAAGTTTTGACCTAACAATACCGCCTGTACCGCCGGGTTCCTCGGTCACGGTTGACATGATGTCGCGGATCGAAAATGCCTGTTGCGGTGTCAAAACCTGCGAGAACATCTGCGGCTGGATGTCAGCCTCGATCTTGGGCTTCATTAGCATGCCCTTCATATTTGCCGGAGCTGCGGCGATCAGGGCCATTTGGAGCGGTGTCATTTGACCGGCGAGGCCCTGGCCCATTCCTTCGACGCCGAAATCGTACAGAGAAAGGTCTTTTCCTGTCACAATGGTCGAGCGGGCGGGTGAGATCGAATTTGCGATCCGCGGGTTGCTGGCGTTCCAAACGTCCGGGAAAAACCCTTGAGCGAGCGCGGCGGGTGCCGTTTCGACCGGTGCAATACCCAGCATACGTGCCGTTTCGGCCATGCGTTCGCGGCCGAGGTAATTTGCCATTTGTGAGAAATATTGGTTGCTCGATATCTTAAACGCCTCTTTTAGATAGACATCGCCGCAAGCGTGGCAGCTGCCGCCGGCATCGCAGATCGGTTTTGAACCGCGAAACGGCGTATAGCATTCAGGTGCAGCCTTTGCTACCAACATCGTGTTTTCTTTTCCTGCCCGAAAAGCCGAGATCATCGTAAATGTTTTGAAGGTCGAGCCGGGGATGTAAAATTCGCGTGTCGCACGGTTGAGCAGAGGCTGCTCCGCCCGATTGGCTTCGAGTTTGAGGTAACCTTCGAGCCCCTCAGCCTCGGATAACTTGTACGATGGATTCGAATAGATCGCCAGCACATCGCCGGTTTGCGGGTTCAATACGACGATGGCACCTTTTTTTCCTTCTAAAAGCGTGGCCGAATATGCCTGCAGATCGCGGTCGAGAGTGGTTCTGACATCCTTTTGCTCCGGTTCAGGCTTGCGGTATTTGGTCAATATTTCCCAAGCCTCAGGCATCGGATCGGCGTCTCTCTTATACAGCGTTCGTTCGAGTCCGGGTGTTCCTCGTTCTGTGCCGAGGAGATGGGCCATCTCCTTTTCGAGTGGGAATGAACGCTGGATCTCGCCGTTTTGGTTGACCTTGTATCGGGCTAGGGCGGCATCCAGCTTGCCGGTGCGGTCGAGCATCCAGCCGCGCAATGTTGCTGCATTGGTCCGGCGTGTTCGCAGATCCTTGTAACTCAAGGCCTGAAATTGCTGGTTAGAATCATCGGCGTAGTATGTCCAATAGACCTGAAAACCAAAAACGGCCAAAGCGATGATCGCAAAGAAGACTTGCCAAACATACAGACCGCGATTTGCCACGGCCTGCGTCAGCCGTCGCCGGACCTCTTTTGGCAGATTTTGCTCGAAAATGTACTTTGGACGTCGAAAATTGTCGAGGAACGTAATGACCAAGAATCCGACCAGAATGCCAAGCCCGATCAAATAAAAGATCGAAAGCCCGGCCGGTGTGCGTTCGAGTACCTGTCCGCCGAAAAGGTATTCGGGCTTCCATTTCGACCAATCAACAAGCAATAGCGTTAAGAGTCTCATTCGTCCACCTTGCTTTCCGTCTCGTCCGGTGTCTCGTCGGCAGGCAACTCAACCTCGATCGCCGGCCTGGTTTGAGGAACAGGAGGTTCATCATCTGAAACCCTGCCTTTGAACTCAAATCCGTCGATCTTTACTGTGTCGCCATTTACGTCACCTTCTGCTTCGTCAGGTCCAATGCCTCCTTGGCGTTCAATAAATTCAAAAGTGACCTCGACCATCCCAAATCTAACTTTATCGTTAGCGTCGAACCGTGTGGCCTTACCGTAAGCAATACGATGGCCATTGATGTAGGTTCCGTTTGTCGAGCCGGTGTCGGCGACAGAAAGATTGCTATCCTGATCAACCGAAAGGGAGGCATGGATCTTAGACAAACTGGGGTCATCAATAATAAATGAATTTGAGCCGATTCGGCCAACGGATATGCTGCCGGTCAGTGGGATCTCGATCCGTTTTTCGCGCGTTGTACCCTGTATCTCAA
>JBEBGA010000050.1:0-12347 GCA_040081695.1 Pyrinomonadaceae bacterium | reverse complement strand
GTAATCGTAACCGAAAGAATAATCTTTAGCCTTTGCCATCTGCTTCATCGACATGTTGCTGTTGGTCATGCCAAGCGGAGCAAAAATGTGCTCAGGAACAAACTTTTCCCACGGCTGTTTTTGCACTTGAGCTACGATCTCGCCTGCGGCGGTGAACATTATGTTTTGATACTGAAATTTTTCGCGAAGCTTGGCTGTGGGCTTTGCTTGAGCCGCGACCTGGATCAACTCTGCACGATTAAGTTTGCCGGTGATCATCGCAAGATCCGTTCGATTTAGGCCTGACGAATGGGACAAAAGGTCGCGGATGAGGATGTTTTTGTCCGTTTCGGGGTCGTACATTTTGAAATACGGCAGATATTTTTTGGGCGAATCGTCGATTGACAGCTTGCCCTCGTCCTGCGACATCAGCACGCTAATTGCAGTAAATGCTTTGGTTGCCGAGCCGATCGCAAACTGCGTATCGGGCGTAACGGCGATCTTGTTCTCGTAGTCTTTATAACCAAGGCCCTTGATGTAGATGATCTGGTCGTCTTTGACAATGACGAGCGACATGCCGGGAATGCCGAGCTCTTTGCGCCGCGCATCGACCTTTTCCTCGATGGTTTGAAGCTGTTTGGCAAAGTCGGCCGATGCGGTTTGGGTGCCCGTTTGAGCATAGCCGACCTGCGGCAGAGCCGCCCAGGTGACCGAAAGCAACAGCAGTAACGACAAAAATGTGCTCGAAATAGATCTTTTCATTATGTTTCTCCGCGAAATGTATCAGGTTAGATTACGGCAAAATATAGCAGAAAGTTCAGTTTGAGTTGCGGCAAGTAGGTTCTACAATCTAACTAATTTTTATGAGCAACAATAATTTGCAGACCGATCTGGCGATGACTGCTGAGATCAATCTTTATTACGATCTATTTGTGCCGGAAAATATCACAGAGCCCGCTCCACTGCTGATCGCTGTTCACGGTTACGGCGCTCATAAACGATATATGCTGCGCGAAGCAAAGATCGTTGCGGGAGATAATTTCGTAATTGCATCGATCCAGGCTCCGCATCCGCATTATCGGCCCGGCCCTGACGGCGAATATCGCATCGGTTACGGCTGGCTCTCCTCCGAAAATCCCGAGCCGCACATTCGATTGCATCACAAATTTGTGCTCGATGTGATCGATAAGCTGGCGGCTGACGGCATGATAGATGACAAGCGTGTATTTATGTATGGATTTTCTCAGGCGTGTGCTCTTAATTTTCGTTTTGCGTTTACGCACCCTGAGGTTTTGAGCGGCATCGTTGGAGTCTGCGGAGGAATCCCGGGCGATCTCGAAACCAACGAGAAATACAAACCATTTGCGGCCGAGACATTTTATCTTTTCGGAGACGATGACGAATTTTACACACAGAAGCAGTTTGCCGAATTTAACGAAAAGCTGGCGTCGACATTGCCTAACTACCGCTCAAAACACTACACGGCTAAGCATGAGATCACAGAGGATATGCGGGTAGATATCAAGGATTGGCTAACAAAATTTATTTGACCGAAAGCTTTCTGATCTCAGCAACATCCTGAAGCTCGACCGGCAGCGTCACCTGTGGAGCGAGTTCGCCTCGGTCATTTAGGGTCATTTCGACCCTAATATCCGCGTTTTGCAGCTTTTGTAGCAACGTCTTTGGTGCAAACAGTGTGAACGTCACGGTTTTTCCAGGTTCGCCAGCAATAGGGATAGTGAAAGAGCGTTCGATACGCTTTTCGCCGATGCGGAATACGACATCGACGAATGTGTTCAGCACCGCCGCTTTAGGGTTTGGGGCGGTCACGGGTATTTGTTTTGCGGTGAAGTCGTCTTTTTTGCCGGCAAGATCGATCCTGTCGGTTTGGACGTATTCGAGGATGCGGACGATGCTGGCGGGGCCGCGAACACGGATCTTTGGCGGCAGCACGGCGGTGCTGTACACCTCAAATCCTGCTGTGGGCTGGCCGGTCGTCTCGGTTTTGACCTCGATCTCTTTTTCCTCGACAGCTTCTAGATTTACGGCAATCCGGCTCGGTGCGACCTCGACCAGTTTGATGCCCTGCGGCAGAGCGACATAGACATTATCGGGCGTGAGCGACACGACGCGTTCGCCGGGTGTGAGATCGGTCAGGTCGAGCGATGCAATCAGCTCGCTGCGGTTGATCTGCTCGATCTTGCGTTTGTCGCCGCTGATCTCGATATCGACCTCTTGTTGCGGCACATTCATCACCTGTGCATTGCTCGAAATATTGAGATTTAACGGGACGGTAAGGCGTTTTGTCGTCGGAGTCGAGAGGCCGGTTACACCGAGCCAGAGAGCGAGGGTGACAACGAGCGCCGTCAGCTTGAGGCCCCAATCCTCAAGAAACACCTTTCGCACCAAATGTTTAGCAAATAGCTTGTCGGCCATAAGAAATTAGCCACAGAGGACACAGAGATCACTGAGAAAATTTTTCTCAGCAATAACAATTAACCTCCAATTTGAACTAAATGATGACCTCATTCTTAGGGAGCCTCCGTGCTCTCTGTGGGCTCGGTGGCAAATTTTTTGCGTGGTTCGATAAGCGGTATTTCCAAAGCGTCAAGCAATAATTTTCGCAGTTGATTTGTATCGAGATTTCGGTGGACGACACCGGCCTCGACATACGTTATCAAGCCCGTTTCCTCGGAAACAACGATCGAAATAGCGTCAGAGCCCTCGGTGATGCCGATCGCGGCGCGGTGACGGGTGCCAAGTTCACGCGAGATCTCAGGATTTTTCGTCAGCGGCAAAAAGACCGACGCGGCGGCTAGGCGCTCGTTTTGTATCACGACGGCTCCGTCATGTAGCGGCGTCGACGGGTTAAATATTGTAACGAGCAGATCGTAGCTCAGACGAGCGTCGAGTTGGACGCCGGCGTCGATAAAATTTCGCAGGCCGACGTTGCGTTCGATGACGATCAGGGCACCGGTTTTTTCAGTGGCGAGCGTTGTCACGGCCAGCACTATCTCGTCATAAACGCTCCCGCCAAACTGGCCGCGTTGGCGTTTTAAGATCGGAAACCGGAGCCGGTTCGCAAAATATATCAGTGCCTGACGGATCTCAGATTGGAAAAGGACGATGATCGCGATGCCGATAAAACCAACGGCGTACCGCAGCACAAACTCAAGTGTCGACAACTCTTGCGCCGCAGCGAGCCAATAAAGCAGTGCCAGGATGACCATTCCCACGACTGTGGGCACCGCCCGCGTACCGCGAAACAGCTTGAGCACGACATATACGATGACAAAAACCAGCGCAAAATCAAGCAGGTTTCGCAGGGTATTTATCGTCGGTATGTAACTCGTAAATTCCATCTAACCAACTGCCAAGAAGCGTTCTAAAAGCGTATCAACGCCATAAGAATAACATAGCGATAAGGTTAGCAGAACCTAAATTTTTACGGGTTTTGCGCTCAGGCCTCGAACGGGATCTCGGCGTTTTGGAGGATGCTGAGCTCGTTAAATGAGACGCGTTCGAGCAACTCGGGGTCGTCAAACATTTTTATCAGGCCGTGGACGGTCGCGTAACGCGGCTCTTCGGCGATGGATACGGGCAGATTGATAAACGAACGCAGATACTGATCGATGCCCTCGAGCAGAGCTCCGCCGCCGGTGAGGATGACGCCGCGATCATAGATGTCAGCCGCGACCTCAGGCCGCAGTTCGGTCAGCGTATCTTTTACCCGCAGAGCGATGCGGCGAACGATGCCCTCGACGATCGGATAGATCTCGCCGGATGTGATCTCGACGGCGCCGGGGCTGCCGGTCTGAACGTCGCGGCCGCGGATCTCGATGGTTTTAGAAATGTCTTCGGGCAAAAATGTCGAAGCAAACTGGGTTTTGAGCATCTCGGTCGTTTCTTCGCCGACCTGCAGCCCGCGATGACGACGTAGGTGCGTAGCGATGCTCTCGTTAATGGCATTGCTGCCGTAACGCTCAGATGTCGAATGGACGACAGAGCCTTTGGCGATGATGGCGATGTTTGTCGTGCCGGCGCCGATATCGACTATGGCACTCGCACGTTTGTCCGTGGGCAAAACGCCAGCGCCAAAAGCGGCGGCGAGGCCCTCTTCCATCATAAAGACCTTGCCGATGTGAGCGTCCTCAGCAGCGTTGAAAAGAGCACGCTGTTCGACGTGGGTCACGTCGGAGACGAGACTCATAACAGCTTGGATCGATATGTTAGAGCCGCCGGTTTTTGCCTTTTTGACAAAGTGGGCGAGCATTTTTTTGGTTCGTTCAAAATCGGCAACGACACCGCCGATCAGCGGAGCTTTGACGATAACGTCACGGCTTTCGCGACCAGTCATCTCGGCGGCCTCTTGGCCAAACGCGACGATCTCCTCGCTCATCTCGTTGATCGCGACGAGCGAAGGCTCATCGAGCACAACACCGCGTCCCTTGACGGCGATGATCGTACTCGCGGTACCGAGATCGATAGCCATCGAATCGGTCACCAGTTTTTTGAGGGACGAGATCTTTAACATAAAACTATGTTCGGATTATATGCCTATTAAGATACCACTTCCATCAGTTGTCAAGCCCAAATTACTTCAAAAAGTTCGACGGGTTGGACGCGGTTCTTGACGGTCAGCGGGTCGCGTTTGACCATAGGAAAGATGTTGCCGGAGGCCGTAGCGGTTGCCTCGCTAATAAGGATCTGCCCTCCGGCGGCGTTGGATTCGAGACGGGATGCGAGATTGACGGTGTCGCCGATAGCGGTGTACTCAGAGCGTTTTTCGGAACCGATATAGCCGATGGTCGCTTCGCCAGTATGCAGTCCGATGCCCATTGCGACGGATGACAGGCCGCTTGCAACCAGCTCGGCATTAAGCTCGACCAGCCGCTTTTGCATCGTAACTGCCGTCATCACAGCGTTTACAGGGTCTGCAACGGTCGCGGTCGGCGCACCAAACAGCGCCATCAGGCCGTCGCCGATATATTTATCGAGCGTGCCGCCGTGGTCAAAAATAATCTCTGACATCACGGAAAAATACTGATTGAGCAACCCTACTACACGCTCAGGATTTTCTTTTTCCGAAAACGCAGTAAAGCCGCGAATGTCAGCAAAGAGCACGGTGATCGTCTGATTTACGCCGCCCAGCTTGAACGAGTCGGGATTTTCGAGCAGTTGTTTTACTACGTACTCAGGCATAAAACGGCCATAATTTGCCCGCGCAACTTCTTCGCGGGCGAGGCGTTTATGTGCTTTTACTGTCTCAACAGTTACGGCTGTCTGTGCGGCGACAGCGCTGATCAGCTCAAGATGGTCAGGCGAAAACGCGGCAAACGGATCGAGACGGTCGGCGTAGATCACACCGTGAACATTTGATTGCGTGATCAGCGGAGCACAGATCGTCGACCGCACACCTTGCGATACGATCGATTCGGCGCCCTGAAATTGCTCATCGGTCTTGGCGTCTTGCGACAGTACGGCTACGCCCTCCGTCATCACCTTTTTGGTGATAGTGCGGCTGACGGTCAGCTTTTCAGTCAGCTTTGCGATGCTTTCCTCGCGGGTCTTAACACCGATCTGATAGAGCTTGTCCGGGTCGGGTTTGCCGCCCGGTGTGTCCTCAACGAGCAGAGCGACGACGCGGTCGGCGGGTGTTCCGCGAAAAATAAGGTCGGTCGCTTTTTCAAAGATCTCTTCGAGCTCGAAAACGGTGCCGAGAGTTTTGCTCATCTCAAACAGCAGTTCCAGTATCTTTGCTTTGCGCCGAAGGTCCTTGACCTCCTCGGGTGTCGCGACGGCTGATTCGAGCGAGACGTTTGACTTGCGGCCAATGATCTCGTTGACCGAGATCTGCACCTGAGTGTGGCCCATTGGCAGGTCGTCATACGCAACGCTGCTTGTTTTCGACGCGCCGGATTCGTAATTGACCAATTTATCCGGTATCGGTTCCTGAACCGGTTCGACGACCGGCTCGGGAATCTCTGCTACGGTTTGAAACTCCAGCGTGCTCTCGCCGATCATGATCACATCGCCGCTAGTGAGCACAGATTCGAGATGCATATTGCCATTGATAAAGATGTGATTGACGCTACGATTGAGCACACCATTCTCAATAAATCCATCAACGAGCGTAAAGTTCTGGCCGTCAGTGGTTATATATGCGTGTTTGCGTGAGACGCGGCGATCATTGAGCAGAATATCGCTCTCTTTTGCCCGTCCGATAGAATATGCACGGCCATGAGAAATTGGCATTTCCCAGCGGTGTCCGGTCGGTTCTGTAATGATCAATTTAGCGTTCAATGTATTGGTAATTGTAATTGGTAAAACGTAAATGGTAAATTGACGGCGTCCCTATTTACCTTGACGGATGATCAATTTCGATAACAATGCTACTACGCATATGGCGGCGAAAGTGTTTGACGCGATGCGGACAAGTTCCGAAAACGCGGAGGAGCGCGCACGCGAAAGCGTCGCTGCTTTGCTCGTTGCGGCTAGCGCGGATGAGATCAAATTTACCCGCAGCGGCACTGATAGCTGCCACCAAGCGATTTTTGCCGCTATTAACGCAAACCCCGAAAAAGATCACATTATAACCACGCGTGTCGAGCACGATGCCGTCCGCCAGCTTTGCGAAAAGCTCGAACATGACGGGAAACGGGTGACGTGGCTCGATGTTGATGAGGATGGATCGCTCGATCTGGATGCGTTGCGAACGTCGCTCGATGAGCGGACGGCTGTTGTTTCGGTAATGATGGCAAATCACGAAACGGGCATATTGTTTCCCGTTGCGGAGATCGCGGATATCGTAAAAGAACAATCGGATGCTGTGTTTCATGTAGATGGTGCAAGTGCCGTAGGGAAAGTACCGATAGATCTTAAGACCACGGAGATCGATCTTTTCTCGGTTTCGGCACATAAATTTTATGGGCCGAAGGGCATCGGTGCGTTGTATATTAGCGAAGGTGTAGATGTGCCGCGAACAGATCTCAATGCTCCTGCGGACCTGTTCGCCGGTATCGGAGCAGCGGCGGAGCTTGTCCGCGATCTTACGCCAATGAAAGCTGTTGCGGAGATGCGTGACCATCTGGAAAACTCGATATTGGCGTTGGTGCCCGATGCTTTTCTCAATGGAACATCGGACGCCCTAAAGCGGCTGCCAAACACCTCGTATATCTCATTCGCAAATACTAACGGCGAGGCGATACTTGCTATGCTTAATGACGCCGGTGTCAGAGTTTCGACCGGGTCGGCGTGTAATTCGCAAGACCACACGCCGTCCGCCGTTCTAAAGGCGATGAACGTGCCGTATGCTCGGGCGATGGGTTCTATAAGATTTTCGCTTGGCAGAAATAATACAGCCGCCGAGGTCGAAACCGTCATCGAAGTGCTGCCCGGTATCATTGAGAATTTAAGAAAATTGGGAAATTAACTATATTTTGGAGAAATTTGTGAAAAAACAGATCTTGTATTATTCGTTTGCGATCGCTTTGCTTATTGGTGTTTATGCTGGTGCAACACACGTTGCCGCACAGGACGGACAGATTACCGGCGGTTACGGCGATGCCGCTGTCGATTCAAAAGAGACAAAAAAGATCGCCCGATTTGCGGTCAAGGCTCGGGCAAAACGCACGAACAAGTCGTTGAAACTGGTCAGGATCGTCAAGGCCGAGACACAGGTCGTCAGAGGCCTAAATCACCGAATCTGCATGGATGTACGCGAAGGTCGCAAAAAGTCACGCAGGGTGACCGTTGTCGTTTGGGAAGACATCAACAACAGGCCGCTGCAACTGACCAACTGGAAAACCGGTAAGTGTACCGACCTCTAGAGCTGTACTTAGTTTGAGGCCTGCATTTTCTTTGCGACCTTTTGCACCTGATCAAGAACACGCAGCAGATTGCCGCTCCAGAGTTTGGCGATCTGCTTTTTAGTGTATCCGCGCCGGACCAGTTCGATCGTGACGTTGAGCGTTTCTGAGGCATCGTCCCAGCCCTCGACACCGCCACCGCCGTCAAAATCTGAGCTGATGCCTACGTGGTCGATCCCCATCTTTTTGGCCAGATAATCGATGTGATCTACAAAATCCTTAACATTGACATCGGGGGCGATGTCCCGCAAACGCTCTTTTATTATGGGGTTGGTCTTTTCGCGAAACGCCCTTAATTGGGCGGCATATGCTGTGCGTTCTGCCTCGGGTAGCTTAAGGACATCCGCCCGGGCGAGTATCTTAAATCCCTCTTTTTCACTGAGTTCTTTCAATATCTCGTTTGTTTTCGCCGTGCGCAGTTCACTTTTTTCTTTGCTGACATAGCTGCGAAACGCAACCGCTTGCACTACTCCGCCGTTTTGTTTGATAAGAGCAAGCTGTTCATCGTCCAAATTGCGGCTGTGGTCGCACAACGCTCGCGCACCTGAATGCGAAGCGATGACCGGGGCTTTTGTCAGAGCGAGAACCTGCATATTCGCTTGTTTTGAGGGATGTGAAAGATCGATCATGATGCCCCATTTGTTCATCTCGTAAACGGCTTTTTTCCCCAATTCGCTGAGGCCGTTGTGGAGCCACACTTTATCCCTTTCGCCCGTGTTCGAGTCTGCTAGCTGGCTGTGGCCGTTGTGTGCGAGCGACATGTAGCGGGCACCGCGCATAGCAAAATCCTTGATATTGTTGATATCGAGCCCAACCGGATAGGCATTTTCGACGCCGATCATCGCGACCTTTTTGCCGGATCTGTTGATCCGGCGGACATCTTTTGACGTGAGGGCAAGCTCTATCTGCGTGGGTGCGATCTTATTCGTCAACCGGTGAATAGCGTCAAATTTATCGATAGCGTTTGTATAGGCGGTTTTGTAGCCGGCCTCGGTCAGCTCGCCTTGCCCGGTGTAAACGATCAACCACGAAACATCCAAACCACCCCGCACCATTTTGGGTAAATTAACCTGGGTCGGCAGATCCTGTGTGTAATTGACCGTGTCGGTAAAATTGCTCGTATTTATGTCGTTGTGTGTGTCGAGCGTTATTACCTCGGCGTGGATCTTTTTCGCCTTGGCGATGAGAGCTTCTTCGTCCGTTGGCTTTTGCGCGTTAATTGCGGGCGAGGAAAACGAGAACAGTAAGGCGATCGTGATCAACAGGGTAAGAAAGCTCTTCATAAACTACTCCGGATAAATATATTTAGGAGCGTTTAGATTACGTTGAAACACATTATGTTGGCAATTTGAGTTACGCCGCTTTTTCGATACCGTAACGCGAGAGCTTTAGATATAGCCCGCGGCGGGTGAGGCCAAGCTCATTGGCGACGCGTGAGATGTTCCAGTTGTGTCTCGCTAGGGCCGAGCGGATGAGCTGCATTTCGAGGTCTGACACCGCCTCTTCGAGCGTGCCGCCTTGTGTGAGATTGGTAAATGGCGAGATCGAGCTGTCGTATGATGCGATCGGCCGGACGTTCGAACCGGTATCAAATGTCGTGAGCGGCTGGGCGCTGCGTTTTAGGTCGGGCGACAGATGGTCAGGCGTGATGACCTCGTTATCGACCGCACGGGCGACGACACGCTGTATCTCGTTGCAGAGCTGGCGGACATTTCCCTCCCAATTACAAACCATCAGCATATCGATGACCTGCGGCGTAAAGGTGATGTCGTGCTTACCGAACCGTTCCGAATAGTGATTGACGTAGTAGTTTACGATCGGCGGTATCTCGGAGCGGCGTTCGCGCAACGGCGGCACGCGCAGACGGATGACATTTAGCCGGTAATACAGGTCTTCGCGAAAAGTACCGTCAGCCACCTTTTCCTCGAGCGGCATATTGGTCGCGGCGATGATGCGGACATCGACCTTTAACGGCTGTTTGTCGCCGAGCGGTTGTATCTCACCCTCCTGCAAAAATCGCAGCAATTTTGGCTGAACGTCGATCGGCAGATCGCCGATCTCATCGAGAAAAAGCGTGCCGCCGTCTGCTGTGCGGATAACGCCGGGCGAATCGGCAACGGCTCCGGTAAATGCACCTTTTTTGTAGCCAAACAGATGCCCCTCGGCCAATTCTTTTGGCACGGCGGTGCAGTTAAACGGCACAAAGACCTTATTTTTACGGTTCGAGAGCGTGTGTATAGCCCGCGAGACCAGCTCTTTACCGGTGCCGGATTCGCCGGTGACGAGGACGGTCACATCGGACGAGCGGATCTTATAGACCTCTTCGACCAGGCCCGTCATCGCCGGTGACGAATGAATAAATCCGGGCATCAAGCTGTTTGAAGTGTACGGGCTCAAAGATTGCTCGGCGGGCTGCGATTTGTCTTTTTCACGAAGCGCGATCACATCCATCCCCAACTCTACAACTCGGAGAAGCGGCTGCAGAGAGCTGTCGTCATTGAGAACTGCTCCGAGACGCGGGTCGATCACGAGCATAGCGGCCGGTGACGCTGAGCCTCGCAGATGCATCACCGCAATATTTTTAGCACGCATAAAGGCCTTTTCCTCGCCCTTGGTTTGCGCATCGTGCAGCTTAGTGACCAGCTCGTTGCTCTCCTGCGGCGAAAAACCGTGTGTGATAAACGGGTAAAGCCGCTTTTGATCGTTGAACTGGGCGATGACGATCTTTTTAGCGTTACTTTCCTGCGTGAGAACAGCGACCAGCTCGCGGAAAAGCAGCTCGCGTGACGCCGTCGCCTCAGCCAGACGCACGGTCAAAAGCTGTGAAACGACCGAATTAGTACGTCTGACAGACTTAGTTTTGTCGCCTTTGACCGAACGCGAGACGAGATGTTTCATCTCGATCCCCGCATCGTCTAATAGGCCTGTTGCACCAAGCTTTTTGAAAATATCGGCGGCCGTAGTCAGGTGTTTTTTTGCACGAGGTGCGTGGTCGGCGTCGAGATGCTGGCCCAAAAGCAGATGCATCAGCGCAGTGTGATAGATATCCTCAGCGGCCTCAAAAATAGTCAATCCTCGGTTGAAATGATGCACGGCGAGTTCGTCGTCGCCTCCGCTTTCGATCGCCGATAGGCCGCGAATACGCTGGATATTGCCGAGGACAAAGAAATCTGATGATGGGTCGGTTTCTTCGATCACCTGCAGAGCTTCTTCGGCTTCGTCGGGTTTGTGTTGTCTGACGTAGCTTTCGGCAAGCACGAGCCCGGCCATGTTGGCGTAATGTTTGTCGCCGATCTCGCCGGAAAAGCTTATGGTTTCCTGTGCCTTATCAACCGCTTTGTCGAGTTGTCCCTGAGCGAGGTAGCAGCGGGCGAGGCTTCGCATCGACTGTACCGTGTACCACTGATGCTTTCGCCGCTGGGCAAAATCGACCGCCATATTGAGAAACTTTTCCGCCTCGGCAAGATCGCCGCGCAATATATTTAGCTCGCCCAGACTGTCATAAATGCCGGCGACATGGACGTGATCTTCTTTGAGGGCGATGTCTAGAGCACGCCGGATCATTTCTTCGGCCTTGGCCCACTCGCCGACCTGCAGCAGGTGGATGCCGAGATTGTTATAGGCGATCACGGAATTTAGTGCGTGCTCGGTCTGGTCGAAAAACTCGATCGATTTTTCGAGACAGGCGACGCCGTCCTGTGGGCGACGCAGAAACCAATACGCGCCGGACATATCGGTGTAGAGTTTGCCGAGCATGAACGGGGCCGAATTGCCGCCGATGATCTTGATGCCCAGTTCAAAATTTTCTATCGATTTCTCGCTGTTACCCTCTTGGTGGTACGTGTTTGCGATCTCGCGATAAGCCTCGGCCATTCCGAGCCAATTCGCGTTCTCACGAAAATGGTCGAGAGCCCGCAGGGCAAAATCGCGGCTGATCGGGTATTCGCTCAGTTTGCGGTAAACGCGTGCAAGAGCGATGTCGATATTGCCGCTCAGGTGGCGCAGGCCGTTTTCTTCGGCTTTAACAAGCGTGTCTTTTAAGAGCGTGACGGCCTTTGGCTGGTCGGTCAGATTGTTGTAAGCGATGGCAAGCTGGGTCGTGACGCGAACTTGTGTCTCGGTCGAGAGTTTTGCAAGCTCAGCCTCGTCCTCAAACGGGCGTACCGCCTCAAGCGATTCTTTATATCGGCCGGTCGTCTCGAGCGTAAACGCGAGCAGCCGTTTGAGGTTGGCGAAATTGTCCGGCGTATGGTCAAAACCCTCGATCGTTTGCACCAGGATCTTTTCGGCCTCGGCAGAGTGGCCCTCGCGCAGCTTTTGCCCTACGCTCGCGAAAAGCGTGTCGAGACTGCGCGGATCGAGCGCCCGGGCGGCTTTTGTTCCGCGGGCAGTATCCGATCCTGACAACCTATCTGTTGTGGCTTTATCCTTTTTCATTTTCCGGTACCAAACAAAACGACCAATCGCTGCCGGATTTCAGATCACGGCGACGCAAAATTC
>JBEBGA010000338.1:0-3295 GCA_040081695.1 Pyrinomonadaceae bacterium | reverse complement strand
CCAGGCCGGGGACAGCGAGACCAAGAGATACGACGGGTGCAAATTCTGCCTGCAAGGCTATCGCCGTCGCCGCCAACTGTTCGGCGATACCAACATCCTCAGCTATCGCGACTGAGCGTGTGTCAACGATTTTTCCCGATCCGTCGATGACCGCCGACGTGATTGCCGTACGGGACACTTCGATCCCGATGCGATTTCCGGCTGTTACTGCCATAAAATTAATTTGTTTGATCTCGAACTAACGCGATTTTAGTCACACCTGATGCAAAGGTCAACCTTCATGATGACTGTCCTGCTCTAACAGTTAATAGTCGCGCAGTTTACAGTTGTCAGTTCCTGAACTGCCAACTAAAAACTAACCAACTGTTAACCGTCAAAAACAACTCAAGGTTCATCTCAAACGGAAGTCGTCATTAGCCGCCGCGCCGCCTCCACGACATTCTCGACCTCGACGTTGGCGATGCACGGTTTGGCCGCATCGGCGGCGAGATCGGTATAAATGCAATGCCATCCGCAGCCGAAACACGGCATCTGATGAATAACCGAGATCTGTCGCGACGTTTTTTCGTCAGGGTAAGGGAAGAACCGCCCGACATGATTTCCGGGCGTGATGACAACGCTCGGACAACGCTGGGCAACGGCGATATGGCCGGCGGCGGTGTCGTTTGAGATCGTCAGGCTCGCATCGCGGATGATCGCCGATAGCTCAAGAAAACTCGTAGTCCCGATGAGGTTCGAAAACTCGCCTTTGTAAAATTTTCCGAATTCATCCGCGAGATGCTGCTCGCCCGGCCCGCCGCACAGGACTATCTTCACCCTATGCTCGTCCGCAATGGCACGAGCCGCCGCCGCAAACTTTGCCATCGGCCACCGCTTGTCGGCGGTGAAAGCTCCGACAAAGATCACTGCGTACGGCGTCTCAAGCTGATTATCAGCCCGCGCCTCAATACGCGGCTGAATGCCGTCGCTGGCAAAGCCGATGAACTCGGCACTTGAAATAAGTTCGTGTACTCCCACTTGCGGGGCCGGAAGCAGTTCGGTGTACCAGCGAGCCGATAGGCGTTCTTGCATTGGCGACATCAGATTCTCGATGCCTTCGCTGCCGATCCGCTCCGCCGCACCCGAAACCCTGACGACAGAATCGCCCCACAGAAAATCTCTCGTCAGCCTCGGATTGACTATCACCGCCGCGCCGAGTTCCCTGACCCTTCTCATCAACTTAAATCGATAGCTCGCCGACGCCCCGAGCCGGATCACGTCCGCGTAAATCTTCTTGTCGAAGAGAGCACATTCCTGCGCAAATTCGCGGCATCTTTCATTAACGACCAATATCCGCTCAAACTCGGCCGACGGATACTTCTCAGCGATCGCATAAAAAACCGATGTCCAAATGATGTAATCCCCGACGCCGTCAAGCTTTACAAAAACCACCCGCTTTCGCTCCGACTGCTCCAGCCGAATCGGCAGAGCCATCGCCAGCAGATCGACAAAATTATGCACCAACACCCACGCCGCAAAGCGTGCGATGTAGGATTTGGTTATTTTCTTGATCGATGAACGGGGCATAGGAAAACGACACTTGAATCTTAACACCTAGCTCGACTGCCACAAGTGTCGAGAATATTCGATTCGGCAAGCCGTTTCCATGCTAATATTCCCCAGATGGCTCCGAAAGTAAAAAGGATTGAAGGGGGCTTAAAATCTTATGTGGAAGACAAAATTGTAGAAGAGGTTCGCCGAACTCGTCAAAAACTTGCCGCTCGTTTTGATTACGACATCAAAGCCTTCGTTGAAAATGCCAAGAGCGAGCAAGCCGCGTCAGGTCGAAAAAGGGTTCCCTTCTCGCCTCGCAAACCGGCTACCAGGCAGAACAGAAAACCTGCTGTAGCGAAAGCGTAATAATCCCCGATAATTTCGAAATTACGATCCGTGTTACTTAGAGACGCCGGGATCATCTCTGAACAAATAAGCCGGCAAGTTCCGAGTCGTCACCTACTATATCTTCCGCACTAATTCCACTCCTGTTTTTTTCAGCAGGGTTGGCCCCGCGGTCTAAGAGTGCCTGTACAAGTTGCAAGTTCCTCCGAGTGTCAAAAGCGGCCCGCGAGATCACATTGTTACCGTAGTCGTCCTTAGCGTTAATGTCTGCGCCAGCTAATATAAGCTTCAATTGAATATCTTAGTCGTTAATGAGTTTTTCATCACACTTTTGATTTGGTTGATGATACAGAAAGGTCTCGAGAGACTATTAAAGAAACTTTGGAATTTTTGGTGAGGAATTTGCGAGATAGTTGATTTGAAACTATTTGTCATAATTCTACTTCCAAAGGTGTTTATTAGGTAAAACGTCAGAAATTTGGAGTTTGTATGAAGAAAAAAATCACCCTGATTGCCATTATTTTTATCACTTGCTCGTCTGTATTTTCGCAAACTGAGCAAGTTGAGAATCTTTTTGAACCTTGGAATAAAACTAATTCGCCCGGCGTGGCGGTGAGCATTGTCAAAGGTGGCAAAGTCATTTATCAAAAAGGTTTCGGTGTGGCAGTTTTGGAAAATAATGTCCCGATTACGCCAAAAACTATCTTTCAATCTGCCTCAGTTTCAAAACAATTTACTGCTTTTGCGATTTTGCTTTTGGCTCAACAAGGAAAACTCAAACTTGAAGATGATGTTCGCAAACACCTATCCGAAGTCCCCGATTTTGGAAAAACTATCACGATACGTCATTTGCTCAATCACACCAGCGGACTCCGCGATCAAGCTGAACTAGCCGCAGTTGCCGGGGTTCGTCTTGATGATGTTTTAACGCAGGTTCAGGTTTTGAAAATCGTTCAGGGGCAAAAAGAACTCAACTTTAATCCGGGCGAAGAAATGGTTTATTGCAACACGGGTTATACATTGCTGGCAGAGATTGTGGCGAAAGTTTCGGGCAAATCCTTCCGTCAATTTACCGAAGAAAATATTTTCAAACCATTGGAAATGAACAATACGCATTTTCACGATGATTATGTGATGGTTGTGCCATATCGGGCTTCTTCATATTTTCAAATCGGGGCAGATAGATTTATTTATTTGTCATCAAGTAACTCCCATGTCGGCGCAACCAATCTAATGACAACTGCCGAAGATTTCGCCAAATGGTTAAATAATTTTGAAAGCGGCAAAGTTGGCGGGAAAGAGTTGATTGCACAAATGCGGGAAACAGGCTATCTCAACAATGGAAATAAAACCGATTATGGCGCAGGTTTTGACCTCGAAACTTACAGAGGCTTAAAAACAATCTCTCACGCTGTGC
>JBEBGA010000337.1:0-3301 GCA_040081695.1 Pyrinomonadaceae bacterium | reverse complement strand
CCGGTCATAAAGATCTCGTCTCCGTTCTGCCGGATGAGCGTTACGCCATTAGGCTGAATTCTCGTAACGGGCTGGCCGATGTCGTTGTAACGGTCGTTGATGTTGAGGTCGGAGATAAGTGTTGACGTGGACGGATTGCGGTAATCCGTCATAAAGATGCGCCGCTTTTGCGTGTCGCGGTTGAAATCAAAATAGAGCATCAGCCCGTCTTTTTCACCGAACGAACGGCCTTGGAAACGATGCTCGGTCTTTAGAATCTCGACCGGCTGGCCGTTGAACGGGGCCGCGAGCTTCATCAGCTTGTCGCGGTGCGTCGCCTTATTTCGCGGATCACCGCCGTCAAGCGCCTCGGTCCACGACAATGTCGAGCCTTCGATCGGTATCCATTGATAGCCGCGCGGGCCGGTCGGCACACCCTGCGTCGGCAGTGCGTCGAGCAGCGGAATGTCACGTAGTTTCTGCACCAGTTTGCCGTTTGAGTCCCAGATCTCGGCTACTTTCGGGAAACGCGACGACGGGAAAAGATATGAAAACGGCCGCACGATGCGTGAAGTATAAATGTATTTGCCATCAGGCGAGACAACAGCGTTGTCAAAGATCGCGGGCGAGCCGATATTTTTTACTTTGCCGTCGACGCCGATCATTGCGAACTGCGACGTAGCGTAATATTCGTAGAGCTTCTCGTCATTTGGCGTCTTGAGCAGATCCTGCACGGTCGCGATAGCACCGCGGCGGCCGCTCGTCTCCTGAATGTTCGGCTCGGACGGCACAAGATTGGTGTACGCCGGAGCCGGGCCGCGGCCGGCGGGAATGGTAAATGCCGAAACGTGCGTCGAGCCTTCCCAACCGAAACCGCCGAACGCGCCATTGATGAGAACGTTATTGACCTTGCGTGCACGTGCAGTCGCGACATCAACGAACCACAGCTCGATGCCATTCGCGGTGATATTGCTCATCGCGATGTGCTTACCGTCCGGCGACCACTGAACACCAGCAACCTTTACCCCAGCCGGCAAAGACACTTTCGTCTCTTTTCCATCGGATACGTTTTTAAGCGTCAGGCTGATCGAGTAGCCCTGTAGATGCGGGCCATTTGTGTTCGGATTTACACGCGTACCCGCTAGTCGCAGCATCGGCTGCGCCAGATCCGCTATCGGCGGATAGCGAAGCGGCTCGAGCATCGCGATCTTATCGCGAGCAGGGGAGATAGACGTGCCGGGGATAGCCGGAGCGTTCAGTACATCCATGATCTCTTTTGGCGGCTTTTTATAGCTGCCCTGAGCAAATGTAAAAACCGGAAACAGCAGCAGCGCTGCAAGCATCAATATTCTCGTTCTCATCTTTTCTCCTTACTTTTTCCTCAATCCGTCTAGCACCTTGCCGGCAATGCCGGGGATGATCTCTCTTTCATTTGCGTGGTTTTCGGTAAATATTACGAGCACAAATTTCAGCCCGTCCGCCGTCTCGATATACGCCGCGTCGTGGCGCGTTTTACTTGTCCAACCGGCTTTTGACCATAGTTTGACATTACGGATGTTGCGGTCGATGAACAGTTTACCGGTAAATCCGGTCGCCTGATTGTCGCCGTCAGGCGTCTTGATAAAAGGATCGCGTTTTATCAGATCCATCATCGACGTGGTTCGCACAGGCGTGTTCATCCGCCCGGTGACGATCTCAGCTAGCAGCCGTGCGGTCGCGTTGGTCGTGAGCATATTGCGGTTTTGGCCCTTGTAGCCGCGTGATTGCTGTTCGATGCCGTAAGCATCTTCGCAAAAGGTTTTTTGATTGACGTTGATATTTGTATAACCCATAGCCGAAAACCAGCGGTTTACGCGGTTTCGTTTGTATTGCCAAGCCTCAAATTCTTTTTGCGGCAACTCGGCCCCGCTCGAAGTCCCGGTCAGTACGTCAAGTATGTACTGCGTCGCTTCATTCGAACTGTCGACGATCATATCCCGCAACCCGCGTTGTAGTTCGCGCGACATTAGGATCTTGCCGTCCTCAAGCTGGCGTTCAAGAGCGGCCATATAGTACATCTTGACGACGCTTGCCGAATAGATGCGACTTTCGCCGCGAACCTCTGCCATCATAAATTTTGCAGAATCGCGCAGATCGATCAATGTCGCCGCAACGTCTTCGGCCTTGACGTTTTTCGCGGCATTGGCCGCGATCGTTTCCTCAACTGCTTTGGTCAAAATGGACTGGAGTTCGGCGGAAGTTACTATAACCGGTGCCTGATAAGTCTTGGGAACTAATATCTCGCTATTTTTATTTGGTTTTTGGGCCGGAGCAAAACCGCAAAAAAGACAGGCCAGCAGCGTTGCTAATAAGAAGCGCACCATACAAATTCTCCTTAAATCTTTACCTGAAACGGTTTTAAGAGTATAAACGAAAGACGGCAACGAATTCCATTTTTGAATCAAATGAGCGAAGAAAAACTGATACGCGGGCTCGGGCGGCTCGATTTTACGGCGATCATCATTAACACGATCATCGGTGCCGGTATTTTTGGCCTGCCCGCCAAGGTTTATGCACAGATCGGCAGTTACAGCCTTATCGCATTTCTGGCCTGTGCGGGCATTATCGCCCTCATCGTGCTGTGCTACGCCGAGGTGTCGAGCCGTTTTTCAACGACAGGCGGGCCGTATCTTTACGCTCGCGAGGCATTTGGTCCCGTCGTCGGATTTGAGGTCGGCTGGCTATATTGGGTCGTGCGTGTCACGACGTTTGCGGCCAATTGTAACCTGCTTGTCACCTATCTCGGATTTTTTGTGCCGGGTGCTAGCGAAGGTGCGATGCGAATCGCGTTTATCAGTCTCGTTGTGTTGATAATAACCGTCGTCAACGTCATCGGCATTCGCGAATCAGCGAGGATGACCAATTTCTTTACCGTCGGCAAACTGCTGCCGCTGCTTATCTTTTCTGTCGTTGGGATGTTTTTCATCCAACCCAGTAATTTCAATTTTGATGTCGTGCCCGGATACTCGTCGTTTTCAAGTGCGGTGCTGCTGCTGATATATGCGTTTGTAGGATTTGAAGCGGGCGTTGTCCTAGCAGGCGAGGCAAAAGAACCCGGCAAAACAATGCCGTTTGGACTGATCGTGGGGCTCGGCATTGTCGCTGTATTTTATGTACTGATACAGATCGTCAGCATCGGTACGCTACCGGGGCTTGCAACTTCGGAACGTCCGATCGCCGACGCTGCGGCGTCTTTTCTCGGCCCGCTCGGTGCCGCATTTATTACCGTTGGCGCACTGATCTCGATATTTGGCAATCTGAATGTCGGCGTGCTCAGCTCGAC
>JBEBGA010000336.1:0-3323 GCA_040081695.1 Pyrinomonadaceae bacterium | reverse complement strand
GCAACGCACCGTTCACCTGGCGTATGATTTTGAAAACCAAATTGTTTCAGTGATGCCGATTAGAAAAGGTTTCAGCCCGCCGGAAATTACAGTTAGTTCAAAAAGTTTAACAGGGAAATAATTTGAGCCTTTTCTCCCTAATATTTTGCGATTAGTTGTAGAAGGAGATTTTTACAACTATGAAAACGAAACTTTTATTACTGCTAACAATTTCAATTTTCGCAATTTCAACAGCTGCACAAAATCTTGGGCAGGTTGCCGATAAAACTTTCGGTTACATAAAGGCAAGCACTTTCGGCAAACCCAACGTAATTAAAAAGACTTCCAAATTATCAATAGGACAAGTTCGCGTTCATTACAAACTTGTGACTTCGCGGGATAAAAAACAAGATGGAGGCTCAGCCGATGTCACAACCTATTTGGAAAGTGATTTGACCAAGGGCGATTTGCAGAACCTGACGAACGAATTTTACGGAATTTTGCAGCAAAAACTCAGTGCCGTCGGAATCAGCACAACCGACTGGAAAGCGATCGAAGCTACCGAAACGTTTCAAAAAGCTCTCAAAAAACAAGAAGACAAAAAGGCGAGCGATTATGACGGAAAATCGGGACAGGCTTGGATTTCATTCACCTCTTTTGACGGTCCGATGCTTTTGAAGTTCAAACCATTTGGCAGAAGTGAATTAATTGGTTACGGGCAACAAAAAGACTTCAAAAAATTAGCCGAACAAACCGGCGGAGATTTTCTTTCAATGGATTTAGTAGTTGATTTTGCGTCAATTACGCTGGATGCGGAAGTCAGACAAGACAAAGGGGTTATCTTCTACGGCGATCCGTATTTTCACGCCGAATACAAAATCGGCGGGATGATGAATATTCCAAATGGCTTCATCTGGTTGAGCGATGCTAAAAACGGCTTCGACCAATACAAAATTGAGTTGCCGATTGCCGAAAGAACGCCCTTCGTTTCTGCCAAGATTTACGAAGATGCAAGCAAAGCAAGTGCGGCAAATAAAGACACTTTCGGCGATGGTAAAATCAAGTTTACACCCGTCATTATTCCAACTAAACGCGAAATGTATTTGGCGGCAGCACGAAAAGTTTTAACGCTTTACGCTGATATGTTTGTCGAAAAAATCAAATTCGTGCGTGGCGGAGAATCTCAGAATAACGTTGCACAGGATAAGCCGCAAACTACTCAAACCAACACCGTAAATAATGAAAGAAATCAGCCGCAAACCGATGGTCAACTTGACCGTGCCGCCGAAGAAGCCATCAAACAAGGCGATTACAAATTGGCGGTAGAGTATTACAGCAAAATTATCAATCGCAGTTCGGATGACCGAGATTTTGAGTATTTATTGAAACGCAGCCAGGTTTATATGGATTATTTGAAGGATCACAAATCTGCGTTAAAAGACTGCGAAGAAGGGATCAAACAAAAACCGAACGAACCGGCTTTTTATTACAATCGTGCCACAATTTATCTTCATCAAAAGGACTATAAAAAATCCAGGAAAGAGTTTGACTCCTACCTCACAATGAGTCCGAATTACGCGGATGGATATATCAATCGCGGAATCGTCAATATTTATCTGAAAGATATTGATGCCGCGTTGGCTGATTTTACGAAGGCAATCCAATTAAATCCGCGAAACCCGCTCCCATATCGAAATAGAGCAGCAATTTACAAAGCAAAAGGTAATTTAGCCGCGGCTCAGGCAGATGAAATAACTGCGGCCCGGCTCGGGAACTGATGTGAGCTCCGGAGCCCGCAAGTTATGAGACCCCGCCGGTCAAATTAGATCCGCGGCTTGATGAGGTGATAAGACTCGACCTTTTAAGAAGTCCTTTTCGTTGCGAATCCGGGGAGTTTCATTTCGGCATCAATTTCCTTACGGTCGAAATTGGCGTTTTCTGATACAATCAGTGAGTTCGAACCATTCAACAAGGAGCGACTCGATGGAGAGAGTTCTCGGACGTTATTCGACATATATCTACGCGATACTGAGGATCTTTACTGGTTTCCTGTTCATGTGGCACGGCACGCAGAAGCTGTTTGGCTTTCCGCCATCGCAGGGTGGCGGAGGTGAACTATCCGCCGTTATGGCCGTTGGCGGCGGCATCGAGTTTCTCGGCGGACTTCTGATAATGATCGGCCTTTTTACAAGCGTCGCGGCCTTTATTTCGAGCGGCACGATGGCGGTCGCGTATTGGGGTTTTCACGGTACGGCGGCGGTTTTGCCGATTCAGAATAGAGGCGAATTGGCCGTACTTTATTGCTTCGTGCTGCTGTATATCGCAGCACGCGGCTCCGGCGTCTGGAGCGTTGAGTCTATTTTCAAGGGTTCTCGATCTGCCGAGGGTGGTTGATTCAATGCAACCATGCCTTCGCGTTTTCATCTAATTTGCTTGAGGAGAAATTATGCAAGATTTCACATCAACATTTGGTAACAACTCGGTCGCCGAGGCGGCTCCGGTCGAACGTGCGACGTTTATCCGAAAGAGTACACGCTGCTGGCCGTGGCAATCCTCGCTTTCATCGGCGTTGAGGCGTTCTTCTTCATGACGCCTATCGCAGGGCTGCTTGCCAGTGTGCTTTTCACCGGCTCGATGGGCTGGCTGGTCGTGCTTGGATTGTTCATGGCGGTCTCCTTTCTGGCCAATCGCCTCGCGGTTTCTGAGACATCTAGTGCGATCCAGTACGCGGGCCTCGCTCTGTTCATCCTGGCGGAGGCGGTCATCTTTGTCCCGTTGATCATGGTGGCAACCTATTATTCGGGCGACGGATCGGTCCTGCTGAAAGCCGGTATTACGACGGTCGGGTTGTTTGCCGGTATTACGACGACCGTATTTATCACGCGGACCGATTTTTCATTTCTCGGCCCAATACTCGCAATTGGCGGTTTTGCGGCTCTTGGATTTATCATCGCTAGTGCGTTGTTTGGATTCTCGCTCGGCAGTGTTTTTGCTTTTGTCATGGTGGCGTTTGCGGGTACGGCGATATTGTATGAGACGTCGAATGTGCTGCATCGGTTTAATACCAAACAGCACGTCGCCGCGTCCCTCACGCTCTTTGCCAGCATCGCACTGCTTTTCTGGTACATTCTGAGCATCTTCAGTTCGCGCGATTAGGGCGACTTGATGTAAGCTTATTGCCGTCGGGACTTGCAAAGGTTTCGGCGGCAATTCAATTTCGAGGTAACACAAGATGAAAAAATTTTCGCTATTATTAGCGATCAGCATTTGCTTCGTTGTCGGAGCGATCGGCCAGACGGCTCCGGCCCCGCCGACCACCCATCTTAAAGTTGGGGATATGGCTC
>JBEBGA010000335.1:0-3323 GCA_040081695.1 Pyrinomonadaceae bacterium | reverse complement strand
GTTTTATATCGTTTCGCCGGAAAATTGCGCAAAAACGCCGGTGTTTTATATCGTTTTGTCGAAAAAATGCGCAATTTTCTTATAAAAATGCGCAATTTTTCTCTAAAACTATCGCATTTATTCTCTAAGCTACATCTCTCTAGGCTATATCTACTTTCGTTACTTTAAATAAAGAAGAGGCTCTTTCGAGCCTCTTTTTCTTTAACCTTTTTATTTATTTGTCTACTGTTTTCTTGGTGTCATTGGCACGGCTCGTTCGAGCGACGTCCAGACTTGCAAATATATCTGTGTCTCGCGAGGTATGAGTGAGGTCCAACTAGCACCTCCGCGATCAATATATTTGGCGAGCTTTGACGGGTTCGAATTATAACCGGCTGCCAATAGCTGCTCCTGTGTAGCGATGCCTGATCGCATCGCGCTATTGATCGTCGAATTGGTGACGAGGTCGTTCCAAGTCATCTGAATATAGAGCAGCATCGCCTGTGAAGCGTTGACGTGATTACGCATACCCTCAACAAAATCAGGCATCAGAGCGGCGTTAGGATGTCTCGCACGGACGGCGCGATACGTCGGTGCGATCATTTGAACCATGCCGCCCGCACCGGCCGAACTAACCGAGTAGCGATAAGTTTGGCCCTCGTTCAATGCATATAGCGTAAAGATATCGTTGTAGATATTTGAATGTAACTCGGTGCGAAACCTCAGCTGATCGACATGTTCGACCGTAGCCAGACGCTCGGCGATATCGGCGATCTTTGGCTGGATAAAATAGCCTTTGGCCTGGAGCTGTTGGCGGGCGACATCGATCGTATTGCGAACGTAAAAACGTCCGGCGTTGACGACCTCAGGCGTCGTCAATTGCGGGTGACTCGACACATAGTAAGCCATCTCGGTCATCATGCCGCGTGTCTCACGCGGATATTGGACCATTAGCGGCAGATGTTCATGCCCGCTTTGGTCCGTGATGACAAGAGGCGTGTTTACACCGTTGCCTCGGATCGTCCGTGAGACATACTGCTTGCCATTTGCCGTGACCACAACTGTCGCCAATCCGTGCGCGAGGAACTGATCCTTGGTCAGCACATACGAATCCATCTGCCGCGTCCTGTTGTCGTAAAAAGCAACACGGATAATGCTCGTTTGGGCGATAGCCGGACTTGTCGGATCGCTCGATGCGATAGTCAGCGGACGCCCTGACAGATAACGCCGCGCCTCGGCAAGTTTTGATTTTATCTGTGAAAAGGTGAGACCTTTGTAATTAAGATTGCTAGATTGTACGGCAGTCGGCGATCCGCCCATCGACCCACCGACTATGATCGGTGTTGCGGCGGGACGCGGAAGGGGCGTCGGTGTTCGCACAGGTTGAGTTTGCGGGATAGTGCTTGTAACAATGACTCTTGATGGCGTTGGTATCGGCTGCATCAAGGTGGACTGCGAAAAAGCCGAAAGGCTGGAAAAAATAATGACGGTAAAGCTTAAAAAGACTGATTTTTTCATATGATGGTTGCTACGGAGAGGCGGTCCGGTGTGCAAGTTTTTAGGTCAACTAATGGCCGACAGCTATAAGATTCTCTCAAACGACAGGCGGTTGTCAACCATTTTCGAAAAATTTATTACACCTATAAGTAAAGATTATGGATATTGGCGAATTGTGTACCTGCTCGCGGTAAGGTATAAATTACATTTTTAGTCGTTTTTACAGCGTAATATGGGAAAGCTTTTTGGAACAGACGGTATCCGTGCACTCGCCGGTGAATTTCCGCTCAACGAAAAAACGGTGAGGACGATCGGTGCGTCGCTCGCTCGGCAGTTTGCTGAGATGTTAGGGCGTTCACCCCGATTTATTACAGGCCGGGACACCCGCGAATCCGGCGGTTGGATCGAACAGGCGTTTCATGCCGGAGCCACATCAGAAAATGCCGCGTGCGAATCTGCTGCTGTGATCACCACACCGGGAGTTGCGTATCTGACGAGTGCGTTCGGATTCGACGCCGGTGTCGTCATCAGTGCTTCGCACAATCCGTATTACGATAACGGCATCAAGATATTCTTACCCGACGGTAAAAAGATAGGCCGCGAGATCGAGAGCCGTATCGAAGACGATATACATGCAGCCGCCGACACTGATGCGAACATGCTCGATATCGATACAAGCCGGACAGATGAGTTCTACTGCAGCTATATCGATCATTTGAAAAAGAATGTCCCCGGGCTTTCAGCAACAGGGCTCAAGATAGTAATAGACTGTGCAAATGGAGCCGCTTCCTCGTTCGCTCCGCAGCTTTTTACCGATCTCGGTGCGGATGTGATCGCGATCCATGAACAGCCAGATGGGCGAAACATAAACGAAAATTGCGGCTCGCTCCATCTCGAACATCTACAGGCAAAGGTCGTCGAGCAACAAGCCGATCTCGGTGTTGCCTTTGACGGCGACGCTGACCGGTCGTTGTTTGTTGATGAAAGTGGAAAGGTCATCGATGGTGACGCGACGCTCTGGATACTTGCTGAGTATTTGAAAGGGCATGGCAAGCTCGCCAATTCGACCGTCGTCGCTACAGTGATGAGCAATCTTGGGCTCGAACTCGCGCTGAAATCGCGAGGTGTTGAGCTAATGCGAGCGGATGTCGGCGATAAATACGTTCTCGATGCTTTGCTAAAGACCGGCTCGGAGATCGGCGGCGAACAATCAGGCCACATCATTTTTCCGGAGATCAGCCTTGTTGGTGACGGTATGATGACAGCCTTGCTACTGCTGAGGGCGATGACTGAAAAAGTCGTTTTGCTGTCTCAGGCCGCAGATGGGTTTGTTCAATACCCGCAAATACTGAAGAATGTAAAAGTTGCAGAAAAACGCCCGTTTGATGAAGTCCCCGAGATAGCATCCGCTGCAAAACAGGTCGAATACGAATTGGACGGTACCGGACGGTTACTGCTCCGTTATTCGGGCACCGAAAACCTCGCCCGCGTAATGATCGAAGGCAAAGATCAGGCTGTCATAGAGGCTCTCGCAGGACGGTTGTCGGACACGATCGGCAGGGTGCTTGGTTAGAATCATGACATGGCATCGAATCAGGTAAAGATAAATTTTTCCGCTCAATCCGACGAATACACAGTCAAGATCGGCCACGATCTGCTCGCAGACTGCGGCAAATGGGCACGGAAATGCCTTGGTAAAGATGCCGGAAAGATCGTCGTCGTATCAAACCCGACTGTTTTCAAATTATACGGACCCCAAACTATCGAAAGTCTCACTTCAGCGGGCTTTGCCGTTACCCATTTCCTGATGAAAGACGGCGAGCAGTACAAAGATCTTCGTTCGACCG
>JBEBGA010000334.1:0-3326 GCA_040081695.1 Pyrinomonadaceae bacterium | reverse complement strand
GTCCAATCTTACACACAGCCCGACCTATGGGTTCTCGACATCGCTCAAAATGCTCAGCCCAAAAATCTGACGTCCGGCTTTGATTATGACGTTGGCGGCGGAGTCGGCGGCGATCAGGCTCCGCCTCGCGCGGGCGGCGGAGGCGGCCTGACCTGGTCACCTGACGGCAAAGGCATCATCAGCGGCTATGCAAAAGAGGGGCGGGCAAATCTCGGGATGTTCGACTCAGCTACGGGCAAAATGACCGAAGTGACCAAAGGCGACCAAGCCGTTTTGACATATAGAGCAACCCGTGACGGCGGCAAGATCATTTATACGCGTTCGACGCCGACCGTTATTACCGACCTCTACATTCTCGACCGTTCGAGCGGAGCGTCGAAACAGTTGACCAAGATCAATGAAGGATTATTTGCAAAGCTCAATCTCACCGAGCCAGATGACGTTTGGTACACGAGTTTTGATGGCAAACGCGTGCAGACTTGGGTGCAAAAGCCGCCCAATTTTGACCCGAACAAAAAATACCCGCTGATCCTGAATATCCACGGCGGGCCGCACGCGGCTTATGGATATGTGTTTGACCACGAGTTTCAATGGATGGCCGCCAAAGGCTATGTTGTAGTCTATCCAAACCCTCGCGGCTCAACGAGTTACGGCCAGGATTTTGGCAACGTCATCCAACACAACTACCCAGGCGACGACCACAAAGACCTGATGGCGGCTGTCGATGAGGTCATCAAACGCGGCTACATCGACGAGAAAAAACTTGCCATCACCGGCGGCAGCGGTGGCGGAGTGCTGACAAATTGGGCCGTTACAAAAACGAACCGATTTGCAGCAGCAGTATCCCAGCGCGACATTTCGGACTGGTCAAACTGGTGGTACACGGCGGATTTTGCGCAGTTTCAGCCCGCTTGGTTCAAAGGGGCCCCGTTCGAGGACCCTGGATTCAGAGAGCGTTCGGCAATAACGCACGTCGCCAATATTCAGACGCCGATGATGTTCATCCTTGGCGAGGCCGACTGGCGCACACCGTCCGCCGCAGGTGGCGAAGAGCTTTTCCGTGCCCTCAAATATCGCAAGATCCCGACCGTCATGGTCCGCTTCCCCAACGAGGGCCACGAGCTTTCACGCTCCGGCCAACCCTGGCACCGCATCGAACGCCTACAACACATCGTCGGCTGGTTCGATAAATGGATAATGGGAATGCCAAAGCCGGAGTATGAGATCGCACAACCAAAATAAGTATTGAAACTGGGAAGAAATCAACATAATATTCAACCATGGGTGTTTTAATCGAGAACATTACTGAAGCAGCATTGTCCCTACCCGTCACTGAAAGAGCCATTCTCGCTGATAGGCTAGTTGATAGTCTTGATTCAAGTTCAGAAGCGCAAGATATCCGTCAGGCATGGGCCAGCGAAGCTCAGCGACGACTTGATGAGATCGAGTCCGGTGTCGAAAATGCAATTGACGCGGACGAAGTTTTTGCAGAGATCGGCGAGTCGAATCAAAGATGAAAGCCGGATTTCATCGGTTGGCTAAGCGAGAGCTTAGAGACGCAGTTGACTATTACAATGCCGAAGAATCAGGGCTAGGCGACAAATTTGCCTCAGTCGTCAGGTCCGCAGTGGATGACCTTGTCAAAGATCCCGGCAGATGGCCGATTTTAGAAAGCCGAATACGCCGGCGAGTTCTTAAGAAATTTCGGTACGTTTTGCTTTATTCCGAATCGGGCGACTCCATATTGATCGTCGCCGTTATGCACACCAGTAGAAAGCCCACATATTGGAAAGATAGGATCGACTAGATCAACGGAGATAGATCTCCTCTCCGGCGACCATTGTCATCGCAACGTCACGAGCGTTTGATGCAAAAACGAGAGCTGTGTGGATGTCGTTGACGGGCTGTTGGGCGGTGTGATCGAGGGAGACTATGGCGATGTCGGCTTGTTTGCCGGTTTCGAGTGTGCCGATCAGATGATCGAGGCCGAGGGCTTTTGCTCCGCCGAGAGTGGCGGTTTGGAGCATTTGTTTTGCTGAGATAAATTTGCGTGAGGATGACGCACTTACTTCGTGCGTGCTTCTGCCATCCTGCGGGCTTCCGTTTTCTGTTCGGTTTCTGGCCACGAGGGCGGCGAAACGTGATTCTTCGAGCATGTCGCAGACGTTGTTGCTGGCAACCGAATCGCTTCCCAACCCAGTCGCAATATCCGCATCCAAAAACTGTTCGAACGGAGCATAGCCATGGCCAAATTTGGCGTTTGATTTTGGGCAATGGGCGATCTTTGCTCCGTTGGCGGCGATCTTTGCAATATCGCTGTCCGAGACCTTTACGCAGTGAGCGAGCAACGGCTGGGTTGAAAGTACGCCAAGGCGTTCGAGATACTCGATCGGGGAGCAATGCGGGCTTTCCCATTCGACATCGAATTTTTCGTAGATGCTGGAGAAAAATCCTGTGCCTTTGGTCAGCAGTTCATGCTCGTCGGCGGATTCGGCCGCGTGGATCGAAAGGGGCACGCGATTGAGAATGGCGTATTGGGCAATAAGTTCAAACAACCGCGAGCCGACCGTGTACGGCGAATGCGGCGAAAGGCCGACTTTTGCCATATCCGTTTCCTCGGCCTTTAACTCTTCGTATTTCGTCGCAAGCTTTAGAAAATCCTCGTCCGCCGTCCGGTTGTCCGGTGAGAACTCCGTCTCCTGAAAAACGATACCGCGTAAACCCACCGTCTTTAGAGCGTGCAGGCCGGCATGTCCCATCCGTCCGATGTCGCCAAAACAAGTGACCCCGGCCTGAGCGCCTTCTGTTGCACCGGCGACTGCCGCCGCGATGATGTCTTCGTCCGACAGTTCCGCTCGCAACCCGTTGAGTTTTAACAGCCACGACGCAAAATCATGCTCGACATCATCGAGTGCTCCCCGCATCGACGTTATCTCAAGATGCGAATGACAATTTACAAACCCCGGCAAGATCGCCACGTTTCCATGATCAATCACCTTCGCATCCGGAAACTGCCGCTCGATCTCATCCCGCTTTCCAACGCCGACGATCCTATCGCCATCAATGGCAACGGCACCGTCCCGGATCGGCTCGGACGAGATCGGCAAAACATACTCAGCGGCGTGGATATGCATACTATTTTACGGTTGCCGCATTTCTATAGCGCTCTAATATCGAGGAGACGTAGTTTTTTGTTGAGGCGATGCCGATGCGGGAAATGAAATCGGACTCCGATAGAACTGAAGTGTCGGTGTCTTTAGTCCACTCTTCGACGCGGCTGGGGCCGGCGTTGTAGGCGGCGAGGGTCATGGCGGTCTCGGCGGGGC
>JBEBGA010000333.1:0-3336 GCA_040081695.1 Pyrinomonadaceae bacterium | reverse complement strand
TACCCAACGGCAATATTGTCGTCACTGACCCTTTTTTTGATGTCACTTCGGGCGAACAAGTGTTCGATGCGGGTGCGGTTTTCTTGTACAACGGAGCGACTCGGCAGCTTATCAGCATGATGACTGGGAATGCGAGACTTGCAAGGATCGGTCAGTATATCACGGTTTTGGCAAACGGCAACTTCGTTGTTTACGGAGATGTCTGGAATTCCATCACAAGTACATTGATGAGCGGCGTTCGGCTCTGTCATCGAGATACCGGCTGCTCCGGAATGATGACGTCGACAAACACCCTGACCGGAAATGATCAAGACGATTATGTGGGAAGTACGGTATATCCACTGACGAACGGAAACTATGTCGTAGGCAGTCCGAGATGGGATAACGTGAACCCTGAGAGCGCCGGAGCCGCCACGTTCTGTGATGGAGAGATCGGTTGCACCGGCGTCGTATCGACATCCAACAGCTTCGTGGGCGATCACGCAATGGACCGCGTTGGAGGCTTTTGTGACCCGTGCCCGCGTGGGATTATCGCGCTACCGAACGGCAACTACGTAGTTCCAAACCTGGCATGGAATGGAAATCGTGGCGCGGTTACCTTAGGTAACGGCAATACAGGGCTGGTTGGCACAGTTTCCACTGAAAACAGCATTGTAGGGACGGACGTGACTGACGAGGTAAGCTATGGGGGAATCCTTGTATTGCCGAGCGGCGATTTTGTCATTAAGAGTCCGTATTGGAATAACTTTCGCGGTGCAGCTACCTACTGTAGTGCAACTGCCGGGTGTTCCGGGATCATCGGCAGCGACAATAGTTTAGTTGGTTCAAACTCGGGAGATACCGTTGGGCAGAATGTTACCGCTCTACTGGGTTCCAAGTATGTTGTTGCGGTACCCAATTGGGATCGACCGTCAAGTATATTTAATTCGGGTGCTGTCGTTTACTGTAGCGGTCCCTGTCAAGGTGCGATATCCGAATCGAACAGCCTGTACGGTGCGAGCGAAGATAAGGTTGGAACTTCGGTTACGCGCCTGTCAAATGGAAATTTCGTTGTCGGCAGTACGGACTGGCAAGCGAAGCGAGGAGCGGTAACGTTCGTTGACACAGCACTCGGGCGGACAGGGTTGGTCACACAATCCAACAGTCTTGTCGGCACGATAGCGAACGACGCGGTCGAACAATCGGTCACGCCCCTAACGAATGGCAATTACGTGGTAAATAGCTCCCGTTGGAACAACAGCCGAGGCGCTGCGACCCTTTGCGACGGATTTCTCGGCTCAACAGGAGCGATCTCAAGTACGAACAGCTTGGTTGGCGAGAGAGTGGGAGACCGCGTAGGCTTTGGCTCGGTAGCCCTTACCAACGGCAACTATGTCGTCACTAGCGGTGTTTGGAATGCTTCACGCGGTGCTTCCACCTTTTGTAACGGACTTGTGGGATGCTCGGGCGTGGTTTCGGAACAGAACAGCCTTGTTGGCCAGAATCCGAATGACCGTGTTGCACTCTCGGGACAAGGCGCGAAGGCACTCTCAAACGGCAACTATGTTGTTGTTAGCCCTCGATGGAATGAAGATCGAGGAGCTATCACTTTTGCGAACGGACAGAACGGCCTCGTCGGAATCGTTTCTGCAGCGAATAGTTTTGTCGGTGCCAACCCGGCTCACGAAGTTGGGGTCGGGGGTGTGCTTGCCCTATCGAACGGCGACTATGTCGTAAATTCTTCGAGCTGGAGCGACGGATCAGTAAGCCGAGTAGGTGCGGTAACGTATCGAGACGGAACATCAGCGGAGGCCGGAACCATTTCGGCCGCGAACAGCCTGATCGGCAGCAGAAGCCAAGACTTAGTTGGATTCGATTCTTTCAATGGCGGGACCGGAGGCGGAGTTTATGCGTTGCCGGATGGCGGTTACGTCGTTCGCAGCTCAAGTTGGTCGTCCCAGACAGTTAACGATGCCGGAGCGATTACTTTGCTGAAGGATCCGCGGGCAATCTTCGGTCCTGTGGCCATTGGTAATAGTGTGCTCGGAAGTTCTTTTGCCAACGGACCAATACAGTTTGCATACGACCCTATCAACAGTCAGGTGGTGGTCGCCCGACCGACAAGCAACCGTGTCATTGTGATCTTTAGATCGCTCACAACTCCTACGCCAACACAAACGCCAACCCTGACTCCGACCGCGACGCCGACAGCTACACCCACGCCGGTTGGATTTGAGGCGGATGTTGCACCGCGGTCGAATGGTGATGGGGCGATTTTGTCGACTGATGTTACGCAGATCAGGCGGTTTGTTTCCGGGCTTGATATGCCCAGCACGGAACCGAATGAGTTTCAGCGAACTGATTCCGCACCTCGAAGTACTTTGGGCGACGGAGCTTTGAATTCGAGTGATGTTGTTCAGGCGAGGCGATATGCCGGGGGCCTCGACCCGTTGACGGCGGCGGGTGGGCCGGCGGTAGCGGCTGATCCGCCGTTGCGAGCCAGTATTGGTGGGGAATTGTTTGGGAATAAGGTTTGTTCGTTGAGCTTTCTTTCGATGGGCCGTGTGAGGGATGGGGTGTTTGAGGTTGATCTGGCGGCGGTGGGTGAGGTCGCGGGGGTGAGTTTTAGGTTGCGGTACGACACTAAGATGGGGCGGCCGGTGGTGAGGTTGGGTGACGGAATCGGGGATGCGGTTTTGACGGTGAATGATTCGGTTGAGGGGGAGCTGACGGTGCTGATCGACTCGGCTGGGGCGATTGGATCGGTTGGGAAGGAGTTTCGCCTCGTGCAGATATCGTTTGGAGACGGATCGGCGGACGGGATGGTTGTTTTTGATGGCGAGCCGAGTGTTGCGGATGTGTTTGGGAATGAGGTGAGGGTCGGGACGCGGACATCTTTGTCTGCGAGTGAAAGATAATAGTCCGCAAACCATCGACAATTCGATAGTCCACGCGCGGACTGAGATGTCCGCGTTCCGTACGGGCCACGGGCGGGCAGGGTGCCCGCGTTCCGACGGGTATTACGTCTGCGTTCCGCGAACGGGCGGGCAGGGTGCCCACGTTCCGACGAGAGAACCACCCCGTCAGCCGAAGCGGCTGCCACCCCTCCTTCGTAAGGAGGGGAGCCGTCGTCCGCGTTCCGGCGTTGTGTCTGCGTTCTGAGACTATGCCGCCCGGGTTGTTGGCTTGGCGGCAAGCGGGTGGGCCGTTTCGTATTTGTGGGTGAGATTTAGCAGGGTTGATTCGGACCAGAAATTGCCTACTAGCTGGACTCCGATCGGGAGGCCTTCGGACGACAATCCGCATGGAACGCTGATCGCAGGGACACCGGCGAGATTGGCTGAAACTGTGTAGATA
>JBEBGA010000049.1:0-12492 GCA_040081695.1 Pyrinomonadaceae bacterium | reverse complement strand
GTCAGCTCCGTCACGGCGGACGATGTCCAACGCGTCGCTGTAAAATACGTCCGCCCCGATGAGATGGCGATTGTGATAGTCGGTGATGCGGGTGATGTGCTGCCGCAGGCTAAGGATTACGCTGCGATGGTCGAGATCTTCGACACAGAAGGGAAAAAGAAATAAGAATTGCCCACGAAATACACGAAACACACTAAATAGGAAGAAATTCTTTTTTCGTGCCTTTCGTGTGTTTCGTGGGCAAATATCTTACATAGGTTCGGTGAATTGGATGATCGCGAAATCGGCACCTGAGGGATCGGCGACCATTGCCATGCGGCCGACGCCCGGAGCGTCAAAAGGCGGGACGCGGATGCTGCCGCCATTTTCGGTAATGCTGGCCGCAGTCTCGTCGGCGTTTGCGACAGCAATATAGTTGGCCCAGTGCGACGGAGCATCGCCCCAATCGTCGCCTTCCATCGACATCATCCCGCCATACGCTACACCGTCAACGACAACTTCTTTATAATCCATCGGCGACACTTTTGTTTGCGGCAGTTCCCAGCCAAAAAGCTTGGTATAAAACTCCATCGCCGCTCCGAGGTCCTTCGTTCTCAATTCACGCCAGCATATTTCGCCGGGGCTTGGTACGTTAAATTCAGCCATTGTGTCCTCCCGCAGCCATCTTAAATGTTGCAAACATTGCTCCGGTCGGGTCGGCGATTACCGCAAAACGACCAGTATTAGGTATATCCATCGGCTCGCGGATGATTGTGCCGCCAAGCTCGACTGCCTGACGTGCATTTTCATCGACATCCTCGACCGCGACGTAAGTCAAAAAATGCGGCGGTGGTAAGGCCCCGCCGGGTTCGCACATCTCGGGGGTAATTTCGTACATTCCGCCCGCCGGATAGTCGCCGCCGGTGGAGTATTCGTGGTAAACGAACTCTCCGTCGGACGCATTGCTTTCCATAAATTTCCAGCCGAATACATTGGTATAGAATGCCTTGGCTTGGGCTGCATCGGTAGTTGCGATCTCGGTCCAGCAAAAACTGCCTGGTGACGGTCCCGCAAAACCTGCCATTTCACTTGCTTCTTGTGACATAGAGGGGTTTCTCCTTATAAAAAATGTGAATTTATCTTAGTCCAATATCAGCTATTACGCACGTTTGTGGGAAAGGTTTTGTGGGAGAGAAAAAAAGGGGTTTTGAGTTGTGATCGTGGGAGCGGCCGCTCATGGAGACAAGCGGATGGCTTATTATCACAACTCAAAACATCAGTTAGCAGGGAATTAAAGTTACCCGACGCGTCGCATCGGCGTTACCGTATTTCGCTGCAGATTCTGTAAATGCTCGATCAGATCTGACGCTGCCCGTTTTGAAAGCTCATCAACACCGCATCGCATTATCTGCGAACACTCCGCCTCAGCATCGATGTTGGCTTCGCGGGCGATGGCACGGATCATGCCGAGTTGTTTACCGGTAACCATATCGCCAAGGCTCTTGGCGATTGGATCGGATGTCGCTTTTGGCTCGTAAACCTGAGGTTCGTCAGTCTGCTCGATCGCGTCAAACTCCTTTTTGTAAAGCTCGCGGGCGATACCAAATTTTACAGCCGCACGTTTCAGAGCGTCATGCTCTGCCTTTTTGATGCCGGTCTCGCTGATCGCCTTGCCGGTGCCGATGCCTTCGCGGGTGACGCCATCGATGGTGATCGCAACCGTGACGGTGACGATGTCGCCGATCGAGCGGATGTCTTTGACCGTGTGTGCCCAATTTGGAGCGTTGTCGTCAAGGACGTCGGCAACGGTGTGCCACTCGACGTATTCGACCATATGAACGTGTCCGTCACGGTCACGTCGTCCGGCACGTTGGCGGATCAGATTTGGATCGACCGTTTTGCGAAGCTCTTTTAACGTGGTCGTAAAATCGAGCACATTATTTGTGACCTCTGCCGAAAATAAATTTTCTGTTGTCTCTGTCTGTGGCGTTTCGTTAATAGTGTTGCGTTTCATCTTTATCTCCTGTGTTAGTTACCGGATCGTTTGAATGCCTGCAATAGTTACACCGGCTCGTCTGAAGTGCCGGTAATTGCTGGTCTCTATTGATCCCTGTTCGCCGTGTGTCAGACCACACGACTCAGTTGTTAGTTGTCAATTGATGCATTGTTTCGATAGAGTATGTTGCATCTATGAAACAATGTATCAGAATAATTTATTTGTTGCAAGTGCGAAACAAAGTGTTGCATTTAAAAAAATGATGTGTTATGTTTTATCTGTGAAATGAAAAGTGTATCCGTGACACTTAACTATCCATGGAGGAAAAGATAATTATGGGATTCAAAAATGAAAGTCTTATCAGCACAGTAGAGCTTGGCAAAGCGATCAAACGCCGCCGCGAAGAATTGAAACTCAGCCTACGTGATGTAGCGGATGTGACCGAAGTCTCGGCATCGACGCTCTCGCGTATCGAGAACGGCACCGGCCGCCCGGACGCGGATAACATCGCTCGTTTGACGCAGTGGCTGGATATGCCGGTAGACCGTTTGATGAAACATTCAAGTGCGAACGTCGAGCCAGTCATCTATTACCCGCACGAGGCGACCGCCGACATCGTCGAAGCTCACCTGCGTGCGGACAAAAACCTGACGCCCGAAACGGCAAACGCTCTGTCAGAGCTTTTCCGCGTTGCATATCAGCAGTTCAGCGGTTCGACCAACAAAAAATAACCATATAAAGATCAGTATCAAACCACGAAACACAATATGACGCACACACAAGACAAAACATTTACCACTGGACGTGGATACGGCATGGACACGATGATAGTGCTGTTCTTTTTAGCAATTGAGTACGGCCGTACCGTTCAAGCATTGTCGATGGACGGGCTTTTGATGGGAATAACGATGGCGATGATATGTGTGTTGCCGTATTTTCTCCCCTCAACGTCTGAGCGTCCGACGTTCTCAAACTGGCTACTCGCACGCGGCGGGTTTGCCCTGATGGGAATGATTTTCGGTGTTGCTGTAACTCGAAGTGCAGGCACGATCCTGCCGGAATCGATGCGATATATGCCGATGACGTTTCTGATCTTGGCGTCGATGGTCAGCTGCTACACACAATTTTACGGTTTGATGAAACTCCGCTTGGCAAAATAGGCAAAAGGCGCTTAGCGAGAGGTAAAAAAAGATCCGGGCCTGTTTCGGGAACATGCGCGGATCTTTTTTGTTTAAAAACAGTTAATTACTCTCAACAAAAGCGTGTGCCGGTTCCGTGACCAGGTCGTGAATGGCCCGAACCTGCGAAACGAGTTCCGCGTACTGTGCCGGAGTGAGGGCTTGTGCTCCATCACAAAGTGCTTGTTCCGGGCGTGGATGGACCTCAATTATCAATCCATCGGCTCCGACCGCGACACCGGCCCTCGCAAGCGGCGTGACCATGTAATTATGTCCCGTACCGTGCGACGGATCTACGATTATCGGCAGATGGGTCAATCGATGGACGGCCGGAACTATCGAAAGATCGATAGTATTGCGTGCGTGATCGGCAAAGGTGCGGATCCCGCGTTCGCAAAGAATGACGTCGTAATTGCCCTCGGCCATAATATATTCGGCGGCGAGAAGCAGCTCATCAAGCGTCGCCGACAGTCCGCGTTTAAGCAAAACGGGCTTTTTCGTCTGTCCGGCATAACGCAACAGCGAAAAATTTTGCATGTTGCGGGCACCGATCTGGATGCAGTCCCCATATTCGGCAACGGCATCAACGCCGTGCTCGTCCATCGCTTCGGTCACGATATTCAAACCATATTGATCACGAACCTCCGCCAGCATTTTTAGCCCGTCAACCCCAAGTCCTTGAAACGCATAGGGTGACGTACGAGGCTTAAATGCTCCACCGCGAAAGAACCTGGCACCGCTCTCAGCGACTGCCTCCGCTGCGGCAAAAACCTGATCATGATTTTCGAGAGCGCAAGGGCCAGCGATGATCGCGAGTTCGCTGCCGCCGACGGTGGCGTTGCCGACCTTAATGACAGACTTTTCCGGACGCAATTCTTTTGAGATGAGTTTGTACGGTTTTGTGACGCGAATGGCATCTGCAACACCGGGTAGATTCTCAAAATGCGCCGGATCGACCGAGCCTTTGTTGCCCGTCACGCCGATCGCGGTGCGCAATTCGCCCTCAAGAATATGGGCCTGAAAGCCGAGCTTGCCGATGGTCTCGACAACTATTTCTATTTCGGACGCCGCCGCATCCGGTTTCATTACGATCAGCATATGTAAACAATCTTTATTGCATTGGGCGAACCTAAACTTTAATTTTCACATGCCCGGTTTGCAAACTGCTTGAGCATTTCAATTACATCTTCTCCGGAACCTCGATTCCTAAAGTATCGAGTGCCGAGGTCAACGCCCGCCGTGCCATGTCCGCAACGACGATCAGCAATGCACGTTTAGTGTCGTCCTGCTCGATCAGGATCTTGTGATTGTGATAGAACAGGTTAAAAGCTTTAGCTAGAGTAAAGGTATATTTTGCAAGAATTGCGGGTTCGTTAGTATTTGCAGCCACCTCGACAGTTTCCTCTAAACGCGACGCTAAAATGGCCATCGACCAAATGTCGCTACCGGTTTCTGTCGAAAGGAGTGCATCGATACCACCAACCTCGGCAATACGCGAGCGGCAAGCATCGATATTGTCGCCTTCGGCGAGCTTTCGGAATATAGAGTTTGCTCGAACCGCCGAATATTGGCAGAAACAGCCCGTTTCGCCCTCAAAGGAAAGAGCTTCCTTAAAATCGAATACGATAACCGTATTTCGCGTAAATTTGAGCAGAAAGTATCGCAGGGCACCGACCGCAAGCTGGTGTGCTATGCCGCGTTTTACTTCGTCCGTCGCGTCAGAGTGCCGCGATTCGACCTCGGCCAAAGCATTAGTTTCTAGACGGTCGATCAGATCGTCAGCCTTAACGCCAAGACCTTTACGGCCGCTCATTTCGATAAACGGGCGTTTACGGTCTTCGTCGGAGAGTTTGAATCCGAGTTCTTCGGCTGCTGCTGGCGACAGTGCGACCATCTCATAGGACAAATGAATACTTGCCTTTTCGCCCCGTTCTGGCGATATGGCCGCAACTCCTTTGCGTACAATGTCTTGCGGATACGATTGACGCGAATCGATCACGTTATAAATCGTCTCACCACCGCCAAAAACGGGATGCTCGTTGGTATTTGAATCAGCTGTTGTTATCCAGACGTCCTGGCCGTTTTTGTATGTGTGAAAATGCTTGTAATGGAAATCAAGGCCAAGAATACCGAGTTTCCACATCTGATAGGCGATATCTTTACCAGTGTAAGTAACTGTTCCATTTGATCTTACGAGGATCTTATCACCCTCGTTCTCATCGTTTCCGGTATGTTCCTCGAACGGCATTACCCAGCATCCGGCTTGTTTGCCTTCGGCCTCAAAGTGGATGACGCCGAGCTGTTTCATTTGCTCGAATGCCTTGTCCCAAAAATGCAGATGCAGGATCTCGGATTCACGAGGGAGCAGATCGTAGCGGATCGAAAGCCGCTCCATCGTGTCGAGAATGCACTCAACATTTCTCGTCGCGACGTAATCGGCAAGCTCGGCGGTTGGATTGCCACCTTCCTCGACAAGATGAAGTACTTCGGCCCGTTTTTCTTTTAGTTCTTCGTTGGTCTGATACTCGACACCGACCTGAGTGTAGAGGTCCCAGCAATAGTAATCGAAACTCTTACCATCAGAGATAAGTTGTTTATCTAGTGATTTTATATCATCCAAGTTCATTTGCTGCATGAATATAAAACCGACCACAACATCCGCAACCTGCACGCCGGTGTTATCGATATAATTCTGAACTTCAACCTGCTTTCCGGTCGCCTTCAAAATGCGTTGAAACGTATCCCCAAGCACGGAATTGCGGACGTGGCCAATATGTGCGGCTTTGTTGGGATTGACTGACGTGTGTTCGACGCAAACCTTTGCCCCGTCCTTACCGGCATTTGGCAACGGCTCGGACGCAGAATTATCGGCCAAGAAACTTGCCCGGTCAAAATAAACATTGAGATATCCTGCTCCGGCCACCTCGACCTTGCCTACAAGATCGACCGTTTCTAACGCCGATTTGAGGGTTTCGGCTATTTCGCGAGGGTTTTTCTTCTCGCCGGTCGCTTTTTTGATCTGTTTTACCAGCTCAAAAGCAACAGGGAACGCTACGTCGCCAAGCTCAGTTTTTGGCGGCGTTTCGGTGACAATTGTCTCTAGTTCGACGCCAAATTGGGCCAATGCGGTGGCCTTAACCGCGTCGCGAAGTGTTTTTTGGATCTCAGTAATGGTCATCAGGTAATATCAAAACAAGCAAAATAAACGGTAATTATAGACTTTTGGCAGTGGATTTAGCAAAAGAACCGCCATCCTGTCACCTTTGGTTTTCGCGATAAAACAGCTAAAATCAAACGTTTGAGATAAAACGCTGATATGGCAAAAAAGGTAAAGAGAAAGATCGATCTGAAAAAGATCGCTGATGGCGTCCGATTGATGCTTGAGGGCATCGGCGAGGATCCCGATCGCGACGGTTTGGTGAAAACACCGGAGCGAGTTGCCGATTTTTACGCCGAGCTGACCGAAGGCATGTGGATCGACGCGAGCGAACATATCGTTCCGCTCCCCGGCGACAGCCACGACGAAATGGTCATCGTCAAAGATATCTCGATCGCATCGGTTTGCGAGCATCATCTCGCACCTTTTACGGGAAAATGTCACATCGCCTATATCCCAAAAGGTGGCCGAATTGTCGGGCTTTCAAAACTCGCGCGTATTGCCGAAGTCTTTTCACACCGTTTGCAGGTGCAGGAACGTCTTACACAACAGATCGCTCAAACATTGTTCGACAAGCTCGCGCCCGTGGGCGTGATGGTCGTGGTCGAGGCAGAGCATACTTGTATGACGCTTCGAGGGGTCAAGAAACCGGGTGCGGTGACGATAACATCCGCGGTTTTGGGCGGTTTCCGCAAAGATTCACGTACTCGGGCCGAGGCGATGTCGCTGATCAAAGGGTAACGAATGACACAGACTTTTTACATCACAACGCCGATCTACTATGCGAATTCGCTGCCTCATCTGGGGCATCTGTATTCGACTATCGTTGCGGATGTGATCCAGCGGAGCAAGAAACAACGGGGTTTTGACACGTATTTTCTCACCGGGACAGACGAACACGGCATTAATATCCAGCGTACAGCCGAGCGTGAGGGGCGTACCAATCAACAGCAGGTCGACTACATTTCGGGCGAATTAAAACGGATGTTCCGCGATTTCGGGCTTGATACCGAAAACGGCGGTTACGATGTTTTTATGCGGACCACCGAGCCATTTCACTATGAAGGCGTCCATCATTTGTGGCAGCAAATCGCCAAAAACAAGACACCGAAAGGGAACGACACGATCTACAAAGGCTTTTATGAAGGCTGGTTCTGTGCTCCGTGTGCCGAATTTAAGACTGAAGAACAGTATGTTGTAGTCGATGGTTCGGATATCCCGAATTGCCTGATCCACGAACGCCCGCTCGATAAAGTCGCGGAAGAAAGCTACTTCTTTCGGCTGTCGGATTACGGTGAGTTTTTGATCGACCTGATCGAAAGTGACACCGGTCTTGTGCGGCCGGACGCCCGCCGAAATGAGGTCTTATCGTTTATTCGCGGAGGTTTGCAGGATCTTTCGATCAGCCGACAGAAATCGTCGGTTTCGTGGGGAATTCCGGTGCCGGGCGATGACAATCATGTGATGTACGTCTGGCTCGATGCTCTTTCTAATTACATCACGGCGCTTGGTTACGGCAACGCCGAAAAAGCATCGGTTGGGTTCGAAAAATACTGGCAAAATGCTGTGCATTTGGTCGGAAAAGACATTTTGCGGTTTCATACGGTCTATTGGTTCTCGTTCCTAAATGCAGCCGGATTGCCGCTGCCAAAAACGGTTTATGCTCATGGAATGTGGCTTGATGCTGATGGCCGAAAGATGGGCAAGACAATAGGTAACGTAATCGAAGTTGATGTGTTACATGAGCATTTTCAAGTCGATGCGTTGCGTTATTTTGTGCTTCGCGAGATGGTTTTTGGGCAAGACGGCAAGTTTGGATACGAAAATCTGATCGACCGAGCAAATGCTGACCTCGCAAGCGGGCTTGGCAATCTCGCAAGCCGCACGTTCTCGATGATCACCAAATACCGCGACGGTCTGATCCCAAGCGGTAAGATCGCCGAAGAAAATTACATCAACGCCAAACGCGCCGGTGTCAGTCCTGATGAACAAGAGCTTGTTTCGGTAATCGAACACGCCCGCGATGAATTTTTACGGCGGTTTGATAATTTTGAGTTTAGTTTGGCGCTTGAAACCGTCTGGACGGTCATCGCCCGCGTCGATAAGCTTATTTCCGACGCAAAGCCTTGGGAACTGATAAAAGATGACAAACAGGCCGAAACGCTAAACGCTGTGCTATATCGGGCGTCAGAGACGCTGCGATGGCTATGTGTTTTGCTTTATCCGGTAATGCCTGAGGCGACAAAGAACATTTATGGCCAGATAGGCCTGGGCGAAGACATCGCGGCGATCGATCCGGCAAATTTAAAATGGGGAGAACTGGCGACGGGCACCAAGATCGGTGAGACGGTAGGCGTTTTTCCGAGAATTGATAAGAGTAAAGTTATGAATGAGATAGCAGAGAAGGCAGAAGCCAGAAGCGAGAAAGCAGAAGGGATAGAGCCGGCACCAGCGGCAGCGGAACCAGTTGAAACCGATAACTTCATAACGATCGATGATTTCATTAAAGTCGATCTTCGAGTCGGCGAGATAAAGGTTGCAGAACGAATTCCAGATGCCGATAAGCTACTGCGTTTTGAGGTTGATCTTGGCGAAGAAAAGCCACGGCAGATCCTCGCCGGGCTTGCCGAATATTATGACCCGGAAACGCTAATTGGCCGCAAGGTAGTTGTCGTCGCCAACCTAAAACCCCGCAAAATGCGTGGGCTTGAGTCACAAGGTATGATCTGCGCAGCGAGCCTTGAAGACAACTCGGGTCCAAAACCGGCGTTGGCAACGTTTTTGGAGGATGTCGAGATCGGAGCGAGACTGAAATAAATTAAAGGTTAAGGAGTCTTTATGGACAGAAAGTGTGTTCGGATATACCTACTCACATTTTTCATTGCGGCATTATCTGTGTCGAACGTTGCTCAGGACGACAGGGAAGTGGCGAGGGTACTCTCGCAGTTCGACAACGGTTCGGTAAAAGGAAATGTTTACGAGAATAAGACTTTGGGCCTGCGGATCAAATTTCCCGACTCGATGGAGATCGACTCGCGTGAAGAGGCTGAGCGGGATATGAAGGCCGCGATCGAGATGTTACGTGACAGCAAACTCGACAAAAAGCGATTTGAAGAGATGGTGCAGAAAGATCGAATCGTCTTTGCGATCAATACGCCACAAGCCGGTCAATCTATTGGAGCCGCCTTAAATCTTACGATCAAGCGCGACCCCACCACAGAATCTATAGAGGCTATCGTTGCGCGCTCTATTAAGGTATTTACCGACTCTGGAAAGTTCAAACTCGTAACCGGTGCCGCCAAGGACAGTGTCGGAGGGGTCGAAATGGTCACATTTACTTTTGCGATGGACGTTGAAGGCATTACTATTCTTTCCCGTTCCTATGTACTAAAGCGGAACGGTCACCTGTTGAATTTCTCCGCCGCCTATCAGGACGAGAAAGAACTCGCGAAAATGGACAAAGTCGTTCGCTCAACGGAGTTTTTTGATCAAGCGTCCACTAGTGAGAAATGACCTTCATCGATTCCCACTGCCATATTGACGGCGAGCAGTTTGACGAGGACCGCGACGCGGTCGTCGAGCGGGCTCGTGAGGCTGGCGTTGCGGCGATGCTCAATATTGGAACGGGCGATCCGCACTCGGACGATTTTCGGCGGGCGGTTGCGGTTGCTGAGAAGTATGAGAATGTTTATGCTTCTGTCGGCGTTCATCCGCACGATGCGAAGCTGTACGACGACAAGGCAGAGCGGCATTTGATCGAACTTGCACAGAACGAAAAGGTCATCGCGTGGGGAGAGATCGGGCTTGATTATTATTACGATCACTCACCGCGAGACGTCCAACGGGACGTTTTCCGGCGGCAGATACGCACGGCGAGGGAACTTGATCTGCCGATAATCATTCATAGCCGGGATGCTGATGACGAGACGGTCGAGATATTGACCGAGGAATGCTCCGAACAAACGGAAAACGGAAAACTGAAAACTGAAAATGGAAGAGGCAGATTTCCGGGCGGGATAATGCATTGTTTTGGCGGGACGGCGGCGATGGCTGAGGCGTTGATGCCGTTAGGATTTTTGATATCGTTTGCGGGAAATGTGACGTTCAAAAAAGCTGATAATCTTCGAGATGCTGCTCGCGTTGTGCCGCTTGATAGGTTGCTGATCGAGACCGATTGTCCGTTCCTGACGCCAATACCGTTTCGGGGAAAACGCAATGAGCCGAGCTTTGTTGTCCACACGGCACAGTTTCTGGCTGATTTTTACGGCGTAACCGTAGAAACTGTTGCTGAACACACCACTCGAAATTTCCTTGAATTCTTCAAACTATCTTTAGCCACGAATTGCTCGAATAGCACGAATTAGTTATGCATTCGTGACATTCGTGTAATTCGTGGCAAAATCTATCTTATGGCTAAAGAAAATTCATTTGATATCGTTTCAAAAACCGATTACGCGGAGCTGACCAACGCTCTTAACCAGACCGAGAAAGAGATCTCGCAGCGGTTCGATTTTAAGGGCAGCAAGGCCAAGGTCGAACTCCAGGCAAAAGACCTGATGCTCACAGCGGAAGACGACACGCGGCTCCGCAATATGAACGACATTTTGCAGAGCAAGCTCCTCAAACGCGGCATTTCGCTCAAGGCTCTTGATTATCAGAAAGCCGAGCCCGCTGCGGGCGGAACGCTTCGCCAGCTTGTAAAGGTTCAACAGGGCATCCCGATCGAAAAAGCCAAAGAGGTCGTCCGCTTTATCAAAGACGCCAAATTCAAGGTCCAGGCGTCGATCCAAGGCGAGACCGTCCGCGTCTCCGGCAAAGACCGCGACACGCTCCAGGACGTAATGGCAAAGCTCAAGGCCAACGATTTTGGCATCGACATGACGTTTGATAATTATAGAAGCAATTGATGCATGAGTGAGGGGATACTTTCTAGACTAGTCAATTCATTTCGTCGCAACGATGGAGACGAGCAGCGAGCCTTTCAAGTAAAGGTTCTGTCGCTGTTGCGAGAAATGCGACCCGACAGAACTTTCTCTGCAACGGATGACCCACTCACCTTGAAGTGTGATGAAAGTACGTTAGGACTCACGAATCTGCGGGCCAATTTTCTGCTGACGACACGAACTGATTCCGATTTGCGCTTACTACTTCAGGAGTCATTAGTTGTAACGATCGACGCGGTGCGAGATTTGGGTGATACGCCTGAATGGGACACAGCTAAACGCTATTTGATGCCCCAATTGATGCCGTCGGAATACTTAAACAAGATGGATTTGGTTTCGAAACCGTTCGGCGACACGGTTGTGATCGGATATGTGCTTGATTCAGATAAAACGTATTCTTACGTTACGGTTCGCGATTTCGAAAGTTGGGGAATAGGCTTAGAGAGTCTACACACTCAGGCCTTAAACAATCTTGATCTCCGCTCCAAAGGCTTGGAAGCTACGGTGGTCGAGGGGACTAATGGAATTATTGCTATTGATACGCTTGACGGCTTTGACGCGAGCAGGATCCTCTTGCCTGATCTTCGCGAACGTTTTGCCGAGACTCTCGGAACATGTGATTTCTTCTTCGGGATTCCAAATCGCGACTTCCTTATCTGTTGGTCGGCGAGCGATGACGAGACCTTTCAATCCCAACTGCGGGGGCAAATAGCTTCAGATACCGAGAGTCGTCCATACCCGTTAAGTGGAAAAACCTTTATTGCAAGATCAGATGGCAGCATTGAGGTGTACGAATCTAATGCAACAGCCGACGAACGCGCAGAAAAGGCTCATAATAACTAGATGCAAAGATTCGCGACTGCTAAAAAAGAGCTCTTGCATACTGCATCTTCCCGGAAGATCTTTGGTTTGATCTCGCCCGAGATGATGCTGGTCGAAGAAGAGCTTGCCGAACAGGCGAGCTCGAATATCCAGGTGATCAACTATCTCGGTGATTACCTGCGGGCATCGGGCGGCAAGCGTGTGCGTCCGGCTTTGTTGATCCTTGCGAATTATGCGGTTGGCGGGACGGGCAGCGCGGACAATGTTATACGGCTCGCGACGGTGATGGAGATGCTGCATACGGCGACCTTGGTGCATGACGACATAATCGATAACGCAGATGTTCGGCGAAATCGGACTTCGATCAACGCACGGTTCGGCAATCATACTGCGGTGCTGATGGGCGATTGGCTGTAT
>JBEBGA010000332.1:0-3339 GCA_040081695.1 Pyrinomonadaceae bacterium | reverse complement strand
GAGCGGCCATGCGACCGAGTGGCGGCCGATGACGATCCATATCCAGCGGATGCATTTGGAAGAGGACGCTGGGAAAAACGTCCACGAAGGGCTGCCGGATACGGACAAATACTCGTATGTAGACCTGAACCGTGCCGGTACGCCGCTTGGCGAGATCGTTACTTCGCCCGATTTTCGCACGTCTTGGCAGGCGTATGATTATGTAAATCACGTTCGCCGCGTGTTGCAATGGGTCGGCGCGAGCGACGCCGATATGGAAAAAGGGAACCTGCGTTGCGAGGCCAATGTCTCGGTGCGAAAGGTCGGCGAGACAGAGTTTCGGAACAAGGTCGAGCTGAAAAATCTTAACTCCGTGCGGTTTATGCAAAAGGCAATCGAGTTTGAGATCGACCGCCAGATCACTGCCCACGAGGCGGGCGAAGAGGTGAATCAGGAGTCGCGTTTGTGGGACGAGAAAAATAACCAGACGAGGTTTATGCGTTCGAAAGAGGACGCACATGATTACCGCTATTTCCCCGAACCGGATCTGCAGCCGCTCACGGTTACGGCCGCATTTATCGACTCCGTTAAGACGCTGATGCCCGAACTGCCGGATGTGATGCGCGACCGTTTTATGGATGTGTACGGGCTTAGCTATTCGGACGCCAGTCAATTAGTTGGTGATATCGATACGGCGGAATATTTCGAAAAGACCGCCCGCATTACTGCAAACCCGAGGCTGTCGGCAATTTGGCTGCTTGGTGAATTGACACGGGAGCTTAATAATTCGAACACGGCGATCGCGGATTCGCGGCTGACCGCCGAGGACCTTGCCGAGCTGATCAAGAACGTCGATAGCGGAAAGATCAACAATAATCAGGGCAAAGAGGTGCTTGTCGAGATGTTCGCGACCGGCAAGACGGCCGAGGATGTCATCAAGGAAAAGGGTTTTGAGCAGGTTTCGGACACCGGTGCGATCGAAAAAATCGTCGATGAAGTCATCGCCGCCAATCAGGCGAATGTTGATGCGTATCGTGGCGGTAACGAAAAACTGTTTGGCTTTTTTGTCGGCCAGGTGATGAAAGCTTCGCAGGGCAAGGCGAATCCGAAGGTTGTGAATGAAGTTTTGAAAGCAAAGTTGTAATTGGTCAGAGCCGGGAGCGGTAGCGACTGGGTTCTTGCTTGCAAACGCTTAGAGAACCACCCCGTCTGCCGAAGCGGCAGCCACCCCTCCTTCGTAAGGTGGGGAGCAAGAGTATGAATCTAAAGGACAAAGTCGCTATAGTTACCGGCGGGACCAAAGGCATAGGCAGAGCTATTGCCGAAAGCCTGCTGCGAGCAGGTTCGCGCGTTTACATTTGCGCCCGGGAGCGTGACGAAATCGAGGTAGCCGTTCAGGAACTATCGGAGATCGGCGAGGCATTTGGCAAGGTTTGCGATATGCGGAGCGAAGATCAGGTGCGCAATATGCTCATGTCGTGCGACGAGCGGCTTGGCGGAATCGACATTCTCGTCAACAACGCCGGCGTTGGCATTATGGGTAAAACGGTAGAGGAGATCAGCGGCGATGAATTTAGGCAGACGGTCGAGACCAATCTTTTTGGTGTTTTTTACGCTTGTCATCACGCGATCCCGCTGATGAGAAAACGCGGCGGCGGATACCTTATTAATATATCTTCGCTTGCGGGGCAAAATGCTCATCCCGGAATGGCGGCGTACAATGCTTCGAAATTTGGGCTAAACGGCTTTACCGAGGCGTTAATGCAAGAGGTGCGGCACGACGGCATTAAGGTTAGCTACATATGTCCGGGCAGCGTAAATACGTATTTTGGCGGTGACACGCCGAGCGATGAAAAGGCGTGGCAATTACAGCCGGATGATGTCGCGCAAGTGGTGATGAATCTGCTTGAAATGAACCCGCGGGCTTTGCCAAGCAAAGTCGAGCTGCGTCCGAGCCGCCCGCCAAAGCGTTAAACTGCCTCAGGTTTTAACAAAGATCCGCAGACACGTTCGAGTTCTGCCAAGCTAAAAGGCTTTACAAGATAATCTGACGCCCCGAGGCCAAAAGCTTTTTGCTTGAAATGAGGAGCGTCTAGCGAAGTGACCATAACGACCGGAATATGGCCGAAATTATCGTCGGTTTTAACGTATTCGAGCAGCTCCCAGCCGTCCATGACGGGCATCTCGACATCAGACAGGATCAGATCAGGTTCCCATTCGCCATTCAATAATAGTTCGAGAGCGTCGGCTCCGCTGGCTGCTGTTATCGCACGCAAGCCCGCATCCTCGACGATCTTTGCCGTCATGCGGCGGATGCTCGCACTGTCGTCAACGACGAGAACAAGCGGCGGTATCTCGACTATTGGTTCAGGCTCGGGTTCTGGGGGTGGCACAGCGTGCAGCGTGACGGGCATCCGCATCGTAAATTTTGTGCCTTGCTGCTGTTCGGATTCGACAGTCATAGACCCGCCGCGAGCCTCGACACTTTCTTTGACGATGCTCATACCGATGCCGCGTCCGGCGTTGAGATTGAGCGAATCGGCTGTCGTTAGGCCTTTTTCAAAGACGAGAGACTGGGCGGAAGATTCGTTTATGGTGAGAGCGGCTTTTTCGTCGATAATACCCGCGGCGATGGCTTTTTCGATAAGCTTTGCTGCCGAGATACCGCGTCCGTCATCCTCGACGGACAAAATAAGGTCGTCGGCGTCCATACTTACGGCAACGCAGATACGGCCTTTTTCGGGCTTGCCAAGCAGGCGACGTGTTTCGGACGGTTCGATGCCGTGGACGACGGCGTTTTTTAATAGGTGCAGTAGCGGCTCGACCAACGCGTCGATGACTAGTGTATCTACCTCAAGGTCGCCGTTCTCGATAACGAGAAAAGCCTTCTTACTTTCCTCTTGAGCGGTGACTTGGATCGCACGGTTTAGCCGCATTTCAAGATTTCCAAAGCGCACCATACGGATCTGCATCAGACGCTGGAGCATCTCGTCGGAAAGCTTTTGCTGGATCTCTAACAACGATTCAAACTGTTTTAGCGGATCGGTCTCAGTCGCTATCGCACCGGAATTTCGCACCTCGGCAAAGCGTTCGGCAAGAGCCGAACGGTTGACGAGCAAGCCGCGAGAGATCTTGAGCAGGTCGTCGAGACGGTCGAGCGAAACGCGGACGACGGGCATTGAAACCGGGACGCTGTGATCGCTGCCTACAGATTGCATTGTGCCCGTATGTTTTGCGGCGGGTGAAGGGCCTGCTTTTTCAGGTGTAGCAGAGATCGAGTCGATGAGGCGGTCGAAATCCTTAGCAAGCCTTGCGGCGGATTTGGGATCGTCGGTTGTATCTTTGCCTGAAGTCAACTCG
>JBEBGA010000331.1:0-3351 GCA_040081695.1 Pyrinomonadaceae bacterium | reverse complement strand
CGACTACGCAGCGGGCGCACATTTCGAGTCGCGCCTGGCCCATGTACACGGCAACTTGTTCGCGTTCCTCAACATCGTTGTCGGCTACCTGCTGGTGCGGTTGCCGCTTGGCAAGCTGTCGGCGCAGTGGATTTCGTGGCTGACACTGGCAGGTATGTTGATGCCACTCGGGATACTTGCCGAAATGACGATGACGATCACTATCGGTTACGTGATCTTGTCGGTAACAGTCTCGAGTTCGATCGGTGTCATTGCCGGACTTTATCCGGCATGGAAAGCCGCAAAATTAGACCCGATCGTTGCGCTAACGCAAAGCTAAGGTATTTATGCGATTTACGACATCTCTGCCATACGAAGTACTAAAAATGTCGATGGACTCGATCCGTTCGCATAAGTTTCGTTCGTTTTTGACGATCCTAGGCATCGTCGTCGGCGTCATCACGGCCATTGTCGTCGCGTCGATCCTGACAGGTATGCGCAATTCGATCGTCTCGATCGTCGAGGAATACGGCACGAATAATATTTACGCCTATCACCTCTCGACCGGCTTTGGCCCACGCAGTCGCGACGAGCGCAACCGCAAACCGCTCACCGACGACGATGCGACCGCCCTTTTGGCTCAGTCGAGCGCGATCGAAGATATTTCGACCCGAGCTCCAAATATCGGCTCGTTCAACGGCGGTTTCGACGACAATCTCGTCTATGAGGGCAAAAACTATCGCTGGGCCCTGACGGACGGAGTCAATCCAAACTATATGGCGATGACCAATCTCGTCATAAAACAAGGCAGATTTATCACCGAGGCTGATAATTATCAACGCCGCAACGTGCTGGTGGTCGGCGTCAATTGTGTCGAGGCTTTGTTTGAAGGGCAAGAGGATGATGTAGTCGGTAAAGTCGTTCGGATGAATGGCACGACTTGGGAGATCATCGGTGTCATCGAAAAACGTAAAGCAGGATTTTTTGGCGAAAACGAAGAGGACCGAAAGGTATTTATGCCTTACCGAACCGCTCGAAAGGTCGCACCCGAACGCGAAGAGACTGTTCACATTATTCAGGCAAAACAGGGACAGATCACTGAGGCGGTCCAAGAGGTCGAGAGCATATTGCGTCAACGCCGCGACGTCAAATTTGGCGAGCCAAACAATTTTGACGTTAAAACTGCCGACAATTTTATCGCACAGTTTGACGGCATCATCGGCGGTGTCGGCATCGCCGCGATCGCGATCTCGTGTCTCGGGCTACTCGTCGGCGGCATCGGCGTGATGAATATCATGCTCGTCTCCGTCACCGAACGCACCAAAGAGATCGGCATCCGCAAAGCCATTGGAGCAACAAAAAACGCCATCGTCCTGCAGTTTCTGCTTGAAGCGATGACGCTTACATTTTTTGGCGGGATCATCGGCGTGTTCATTGCCATCGGCATCAGCAATCTAATAATGCTGCTGGTACCGAGCATCCCTGCGCAAGTTCCGCCCTGGGCGGTCATTGCGGGCCTAAGCGTTTCGGTCGGTGTCGGATTGATCTTTGGCGTCCTACCGGCTCGCAAAGCATCAAAACTCGACCCGATCGAATGCCTGCGTTACGAGTAATTATTCACACTTAATTCGTTTGAAAGGAAAGTCGATCGCCATTTCCTTTTCACCATTCTTGCCCTCAATGCGGGCAAATAGAGAATCAGATTTTTCCAATCGATAGATGATCCGTTGCGGAAAATCATTTTTGGGATTTTCAAAAACGATCTCGTTCGCCGTCATTGTCTTTACCATGAATGGCGTATCGGCCTTAGCATCCCCGGGACGCGCAATGTAAAACAAACCGTGGCCGTTGTTAACAATCCTGAGATTTTCAAATGCCGTACTCTTGGTTCCTTTTGTCGTCTGCGAAATACCCAACATCAGGTTTTCAGTCGGCTTGGCCCAACGCTCGACGGTAACGCTATCGCCCTGTCTCATTTCCCAACAGCCTGAGACCCAGGACAGCATAGATACACTGGACGTTTTGTCTTGACCGAAAACTAGCCCTGCAAAAGATAGAACCACAACGATCAAACCGATTATAAATTTCATAATATTTTCTCCTTGACCCGATTTTGGGTATGCCGAAAATTTACCGCATCGGCACTGCTGATGTATTGTAAAAATCCGACAAAGGTCATGCATCGACAAAGAGTCCAGACAGCATCAGGTCGCGGCCGAAATATTCCATCGGCGTTACGCCGGTAAAAATTCGAAAATCCCTGATCATGTGAGACTGGTCATAGTAGCCGGCCGCAAATGCGTGGTCGAGCAATGCCGATTTATCCTTGTCGGCGCTAGCGAGTAACGATTGAAATCTTAGAATACGCGCAAATAGCTTGGGTGAAAGCCCGATCTGCTCGTTAAATGTTCGTTCCAGTCGGCGTTCCGACCAGCTCAGATCCGCAGCACAATGAGCGATCTGCTTCGCCCCGTTTGTGGAACGCAGGATCGAGACGCACTCACTCAATTCTGTATTGATCGGCCTGACATCTAGTGTAATGAGATATTTTTCAAACACTGCGATCCGCTCATGGCTCCCGACTGCTGCGGCGAGCTTTTCAAAAAGCTCAACCTCGACCGAACCAATAACATCACGCAGATCTATGATCTGATCGCGTATCTCGAACATCGAAATACCGAGCAGTAAAAACGCAGACTCCGAGCGCAGACGCACTCCAAACATATCCGTTTCGCCGCTCGGCCCGATCACCAAACGCGAGGTCAGCTGGCCTGCGACGATAGATCGCGGTTGGATCTCAGCCACATCACCTGAATGGTATGTCACGAAACGGTCACGGAAATCAAAAATGATCTCCACGCAACCATTTGGCAGAACGGGCTCCGGCCCGGACATTTCGTTGAGGCTGTATGAGAGTTCCCAGTACAGTTTTACAAAATGCTCAGAAAATCCGTGCGGTTTTGTTTCCGAATAATTCATCAAGACAGTTGCACTCTAGGTTCACTCATCGGTTACGGCTTGTCGTTAATTTTGTAATCTTTTGCTTCTGAATTAAATTCGCTAAATCTCGAATATTCAAAGGTCATCACGCGGTCGCGTTTTACCACAGGAGCCGCGACTGACCCGCTTATCTTATTGATCTTAATCGTAAACCTTTTTGGCACCAGTATCTTGAATCCGTTCGACTGGTATTGAAACGACAGATCCAGTGCCTCGATCGGCTCTCTGGAACCCGGAGGCAGCAGCATTACCTTATATTCATTTAGCCACGTCACACCGGTCGTGGCGTCGAGCCAGACCTTTCCTTTAAGAAAAGGATTATACGGCCGCAGACCCGAGGATACAGGGGCCGCATACTGTCGGCCTGTAGGT
>JBEBGA010000330.1:0-3372 GCA_040081695.1 Pyrinomonadaceae bacterium | reverse complement strand
GCTGATCAACGGGCTGACCGTTATCGCCAAAGCTGACGGCGAGCACGTCAAAAGTCGCTTTTTTATTGCCGTCCGGAGCATCGGTAAATTTGAGGTCGGCGGCATTGATGTGCAGCAGCGAGCGGACGAACGGGCCGGTTTTAGCGTCATCGCCAAAGAGAGCATTTAACCGCAGCCCGATACCGCCGACGGAAAACGGCGAGAGCAGAGCGGCATTTAACTGCTGGCCGGTCGTCTGAGTGGTCGTTGATACAGCGGGTTTTTCGCTATCGGCCACATTAAAGAAACCGCTACGATAGCGGACCGATGCTCCCGGACGCAATACCTTGACGATCAAGGCGTTGAACTTTCGTTTGACCGGATCAAACGTATCGGAGTCGGGCTCATAACCGACCAGATAATAACTTTGGTCGTCGAGTACCCGGCGGACACCGCCGCTGAGATCGTTGTTGTTTTTGATCGCGATCCCGCCGGTTTCTTCGGCAAGGAATGAGAGCCCTTCTTGCGTATCGATCAATTGATTGCGGCGTGCCTGTGTCTGCGCGTTCATCGCCTCGGGGCTCGTGTTCGAGATATTGTCGGCGGCGGTAATACCGGCAGTTTGCAGGCCCCGAGCATCGAGCGTGTAAAAGACGACGGATGCGCGATTGGCCGTTTCGACAAGCTGCTTGAGAAAATCTATCACGCGGCCCTGTTCCTGAAAGCCGTCGCTGCTCGTCTCAAACATCTTAAATCCGTCCGAGAATAGGATGACGGATTTGCGTCCGGGCAGCTCAGTCATACCGGTGACGATATATCTCAAAGCTCCGAGCGTGCCGGTCGCAAAACCGCACTCCGAAAATCGTCGAGGCTCTGGCCGCCGCCTGTCGCGACAGGTTCCTCGGTGTCCTCATCGCCGGTGTCTTTTTCGGGTGTCGCCTCGATCGGTGCAAATGCGCTGACGCCGCCGGTGCCGTTTGGGTTCCACTTTACCCGTTCGATGGCGGCGTAGAGCATCCGCTTGTCGCCGGTAAACTGTTGCAAAGCGCCGATGCCCGCTCCCGTACGGACGATCGCGACCAGATCGCCGTCCTGCATTTGTTCATCGACAAATTTCTTTAACGCCGCGCGGGTGTGATAAGCGCTCTCAAACGACAGCGACAGATCATCGACGACCAAAGCGATCGTCCGGCGGATCTGTTCGGGACGGAGCCTCTGCGTGGGAACCAGTACACCGATAGCCGGTTTGCCCTGTTCGGTCTTTTCTTTTACCGACGACACGAACGAAAAATTTGATACCTTTTGCTTTTCGCCGTTCTCGTAGATCTCGATCTCAGTTGGCTTTAGATCTGTGATCGGCTTGCCCTTGGCGTCAGTGACGGTGACATCGATCTGGATGAGGTTGGTCGAGATCTTGACTACATCGTCGTCGGGCGTGGGCATCGGCTTTGGCGTCGGCGTTGCATCTTGGGCAATGACGGGCGCGGCAAATACGACCAGCAAAGCCAAATTTACCCAAAATTTCTTCATAAAAACTTCGCCAAAACACCGATATTTATTTGCTATGATATAACGGTTCGCTTTTTATAGAAAGTTTTTACCGGCCTACATATATGATGCAATACCTTGCAAAATTTGGAATTTCGACACTACTTGTTCTAGTAATGTTTTCAGTCGCGTGTTCGGCGCAGCAGACCGAGGAACAGGCGCTGACGCAGCTCCGTGACATGACAAGCGGCGGCAAATTGCCGCCTGAGAATGTCGTGGCTGACATCGAGACGCGTTTTGCCAATAAGAAAACAGGGGCGTTAGCTAAGCTGCTACGAGCCCGCATCCGATTTGACAATAAGGACTTTGCGGGAGCCGCGTCGATATTGAATTCGGACGTTTTTAAGAAACGCACAAAGCTTGCTGACCACGCTTTGTTTTTACGCGGTAAGGCCCTGCAAGCCGCCGGAAATCATGGTGAGGCAATAAATGCTTTTGCGGAGATCCTTAAGGATCATGCCGATTCGATCCGTACGCGTGAGGCAAAATTGCTGTGGGCGCAATCGGCCATCGCCGCCGGTCGAGCAGTCGAAGTGCCACCGTTTTTGATCGAGTTGAGCGAAAATAATGACGCGGACGCACTGCTAGCGACTGCAAAAGCTTACGAGGCTCAAGGTTCGCAGGCCGAAGCGATGCGGTATTATCGCAGGACGTTTTTCTACTCCGCCGGTTCAAATGCCGCAAAAGAAGCCGAGGCAAAGCTGACATCGCTCGGCCAACAGCTAACACCGCAAAACTCCGAGGAGCTGATCGGCCGTGCCGAACGGCTATTTAACACGAAAAATTACGCCGATGCGTTGACCGCCTATGGCGTGTTGGTGACAAATTTTCCTGCGTCGGTCACTCCGCTGATGCAGCTCAGACGTCTGACGGCGATGGCAAATACTGGTAAGATGATCGACGCTCAGTCCGCGTTTAACTCGCTGCCAACGTCCGGCAAAGAGCGCGAAGAAGGCTATCGCCAGCTTGTCCTGGGCTACGCAAAAGCCAAAATGTGGCCGCAGGCCCGCACGACTGCGGACGAGATGCGCACCAAATTTCCAGCGGGAACGCTTGTCGCAAAAACACTGATCGACGCAGGCCTCGCCGCCCGTGACGCAAAGAACCGCACCGACGAAGGCTTTTTTCTAAACACAGCAGTTGCCGCTTTTCCAAACGCCGTTGAGGTCGCGACTGCGCAGTTTGAGGCGGCGTGGTTTCAGCACGAGAGTGGCAATTATGCGGAATCGAGCCGAATGATGATCGAGCATCTCGTACGTTACGCGGGAAAAGACACGACCAATCGCGGCAAGGCCGGATACTGGGCAGCCCGCGACTCTGAGCGTGCTGGAAAGGCCGCCGACGCGTGTGCTTTGTACGAGGGCGTCAACTATCGTTACGGTGCAAACTGGTACGGCTATCTCTCGCTCAGCCGCCTGACCGCGATGAAAGCCGCAGGCAATTGCCGCTCGACATCGCCACCAAATCAGACAATTGCTCAGGCCGTGGCGAATCTTAAAGTAGTATCGGTAGTCGCTGAGACCGCCGGGCAAAAGGAGCTTGAGCGGGTCGCAAAATCGGATGAGCTTTCGACGATCGGGCTCTTTGACTGGTCGATCGACGAGCTTAACGAAGCAAAAAAGACAGCTGGTAACAGCCCAAAGATCAACCTTGCCCTCGCCCGTCACTACCGCTGGAAAGCCGATAATACTGCGGCCCTCATTGCGATGCAAAAGAGCTATCCCGACTATGCACAGATGTTTCCTGAGGAAATGGACCGCGAAACGTGGAGCTTTTTCTATCCGCTGACAAACTGGGCAGACATCAAAAAATGGTCGTCCGCACGGGGCCTCGATAGCTACCAGG
>JBEBGA010000048.1:0-12698 GCA_040081695.1 Pyrinomonadaceae bacterium | reverse complement strand
CACACGTCCGCCGGAAGCCGATTCTTCGAGGTCGCCGTTGTATGAAACTGGATAAAAATGGCCATCCTCTTCATCGACGTTCCCGGCCTGACGTGTCTTACCCGTTGGCCTCACGGGCGTTTTTAATACAGCTCTCTCAGCCAAAGTATCCGGATTAGTCGCACGGCCCGGAGAAGGTTTACCAAAATTCTCTTCCTTAGGAGGAAAGACGGGCCGTGCGGCAACCGGCATTGCTGCCGGATCTTGTTCTACATTATTGGCCGCACGGAACTCATTGCTATTATTGCTGTTGTTAATTTGTATGTATCTATAAGTTCCAAAAACGGCGGCGATCATTATAAAAACTGACGCAAATGCGGCGGCATATTGCGGGACAAATCTGCGCTTTGGTGCGGCTGCGGCCTGAGCCTGATCATCAGCGATACGCTGCAAAACTCCTGCGAACAGGTCGGATTTTGCCACGATATTGTCGATCTTTGCCTCGGGCACGGCTGAACCCGCGACCAGCATCTTGCCGATCGCATCCAGATCTTTCTTATTAAAACGTCGATTGTCCATCGCTTATAAAAAATGACGAATTTTACGGTTCGCCGGTTACAAAAACTTTTGTAATAACTTTCTCAGGGTTTTGCGTGCACGCCACGCACGGATCTTTACGTTTGCGGCGGTACAATCGAGCACACCGGCGATCTCGGCGACGCTCATTTCTTCCGCATAAAGCATTTGAAGCAACGCCCGCTCTTCGGCCGGAAGTTGGGCGAGAAGCTTTTCCGAAAGGTCCGTCGCCACAAGTGAGCGTTCCTGCAAACGTGACGTGTCGGCGGTCATCTCAACCAGCGAATCGACCTCAGCATCCGACAGGTCGCAGGTGAGCGTCTCGGGTTTGCGTTTTTGGGTACGCAACGTGTCAAAGCAGATGTTTGCCGTGATACGGATCAGCCAGCTTGCCAGCGAACGGTCGTGTTCGCCCCGAAATTTATCGAGCTGAGTAAAGCTTCTTGCAAAACTCATCTGCACGATGTCTTCGATCTCGTCGGGCTTGCGAAAATAACGTGCGGCGATGACGGCGACGAGGCGTTTGTGGCGGTCAAATATCTGTTCGAATGCAAAACTGTCACCGGCAAGCGTCAGATCGACGAGCTGACGGTCGGTCATCTCAGCGCGCACAGGTAACGGCGCGGCGTGTGATTCGGTGCGCGTGGCTAGAGTTTCATTATTCAAAGCCGCCGGATAACTGCTCATTAAAAAAAAGTAACGTTACTGTTTTGACCGTCGAAAGCTAAGACGAGCACCGGCGCGGGCCGGTTACAAGATATTTCGCTCTATCCAGCACGTTAACTGATAAATTTACGTTGAAAGCGGGGCTAAGGTTTGGATGAAACTGATCTGGGCTGGTTTTTGGTGTCGATGAGCAGCTTGCGCCGGGCGACTACGATCAATCCGGCTCGGCGTGAAGTAACGTCGATATTGCGCTCGGCAATGCCGCGTGTTTCTGCAACTGACGTCTTTGGCATGTAGGTGACGACGTAGCTTGCATCGACCATCTTGGCGACGAGCGATGCTTTTTCGACCATTTCCTCTAGCGAAGTTGGCAATATGTATTCGCCGTTAGTGCTTTCGGCAAGCTTTTCGAGCTGCTCCTGACTCGTTTCAAGTTCAAGCTGGCGAGCTTTCATCTTTTTGATGAGCGTCCGGTCGAGATTGATCGTCGGGCCGATCTTAACGCCCTTATCTTTAACGCCGTTCGGCAGAGTCGCGGCGATCTCGTCGGGCATCGCCTTCGGCGGCGGAGTGTTCGAAATGCCTTTTGTGCGGGGCTCGATATCGGCTGCCTCCATCGAGGTATAACTGATGACATGGACGCTAATATCGGTCGCCATTAACCGCTGAAATGCGTCAAATTTTGCCGACGAACGCCCCAAAGTGTCGGTGCCGTCAGTAATAAGAATGATGTGTTTATTATCAACGCCGCTGCGCAGCATAAAATCGGTCGCAAGTTTTAGAGCATCGACAAACATTGAGCGACGGCCAAAATTAGACCTCTTTATTGCTGCTAACGCTTGCGATTTGTCGCTCGTCCATTCCGTTACGATCTCGGCTTTGTCGGCATACTGCATGACCGCCACAGAGTCGCCCGGCCTGAGGGATGTAACAAGGGCCGTTGCCACCTTTCGTGTTTGATCTAGGCTTTTTACCGCCCTCAACTCACCGCCCGTATCCATTATTATCAGGACATTTGCCGGCAAACGCCGGACGCTGACCGGTTGGTGAAGAATATTGTTTTCACTGATGACGAGGTCGCGCTCATTAACGTCGCGATAAAAATCACCCTTTTCATCAAAAGCAAGCACGTTTAGCTTGATCTCCTCAGTGACAATTCGAACGGTATCGTCCTCGGGCGTGGGGGTTGGCGTCGCCTGCACACGGCCGCTCTGGGCAGATGCCGCTGCGGCGAATAACAGAATGAAGAAGACTAAGTTAAAGCTTTTTGACCTTTCTAGCATTACTTGATTCGATGCTCAAAATGCGGATTCATTTGCTTTGCAAGCAGATCAAAGCCGTGGAAACTCCTCGACAAATTCGAGCAGATTCCCGACGTACCTCTCAAATCTCGGGCATTCGATGCCGTGCGGACGTAAAAGCCCGGCGGCGATGCTCGTGTCGTAGGCTTGCGAGATAAAAAAATACGGTACACCGTGATGCGGCAGCCCGGTGATCGCGGGCGAGATGCGTGTGTGCAAAAACCACTCGGTAAGTTTTACGGGCGGGCCAAATTCGGATTTGCGTCCGGTCAATTCTTTTGCAATGACGTCAAAAAGAGCGGCGGTCGTCAGCGGTTCGGCATCGGCAAGAGCGATGGTTTTGCCGACGGCGTTCTTATCGCGTGCGAGAGCCGCTATAGCATCGACGACAAAATCGACCGGGACGAGGTTTAGTTTGACGGTGTCGTTGCCTACGTTCATCACGCGAAAGAGCCACGGGGCTTTGCGTAAATAGTTGATGAGATAGTAGATACCGTCGTATTTAGCCGTCTCGCCGGTCTGCGAATCGCCGACAACGACCGCCGGGCGATAGATCGTGACGGGAAACGCGGGCTTTAGCCGCTCGACCTCAAGCTCAGCGAGATATTTGGTTTCCTCATAGTTATTACGAAACCCGGCGTTATGCTCAAGTTCGCTTTCAAATATCTCGCCCTCGCGTTTTCCCGCAACATAACAGGTAGAGACATAATTGTACCGTCGCAGATTTCGCACCGAGCGGACGAGGTCATTGACGTTTTTGGTGCCCTCAAGATTTACGTTAAAGGCAATATCCTTCGCGACGCCCAGATCGTATGCGGCCGCCAGATGAAATACATCGGTCGTCTCGAAAAGTATCGTTTCGAGGTCGTCATTTGAGATACCGAGATTTGGCAGCGTGATGTCGCCCTCCACGATCACATAACTCTCGAGCGGCGTGTTTGTCAGCTCTGCGATCTCCTCGATCTCGTCCATCGCTTTGTCGATGAACTGCGGCTGGACTAGTAAAAAGAACTGTGTTTCGGGCTTCGCCAGCCTCTCGACGAGTCGTCCGGCGATAAAGCCGGGAAAACCTGTGAGAAAGATCGATTCGCGATAGAGCATAAGATATGACCTATTTTAGCAAGTCGCCATAACTTATGGCGCGCCTATTTTGATCAAACTGCCCGAAAAAATGTATTTACTTGCGCTTTGGGCGCGTGTTATCTTGTCAGGCGCGGTGCGCTTTGTATGAGAATCCAGGAAATGAGGGCGGGGATCACGCATCTTAAGAAAAAGATGGAGATCGAACGGCCGATAAATTATTTCGAAAAGCTGGCTCTGGTCAACAACATGACCGAGGCCGAAAAAGTTGCGGCCGTGTGCGAACTTGACGAAGCCATCTGGTCAGTCGTCTCTTTTGAAAGGTGCGAGGCCCACAGCCTGACCTACACGCAAGCCGCCGCTCTACTATCCGAACTCGACGCCCGCGGTGTTAGCGGCCTGTGCATCATTACAGATGATGCAGCATTGCGGATCACCCGCTAAAATTCCAGCACGACCTTACCAAAACTCTCATTCGATCCTAGATATTTATAAGCGGCGATCACGTCTTCGGCAGCGAAGACGCGGTCGAGGTTTGGACGGATCGTGCCGGTGGCAAGCAGCGGTACGACTTCGTCAGCAAATGCTCTCGTCGCCTCGGCCTTTTCGGCTGTTGAGCGTCCGCGTAGGACGGTTCCGGTAATGGTAAGACGTTTTTGCAGAGCCATTCCCATATCGAACTCGGCGGTTCGCCCGGCTGTCAGCCCAACTAGTATCAAACGGCCTTTTACCGCAAGGCTCGCAAGATTTTGCGGAAAATACGCTCCGCCAACAAGGTCGAGTGTTATGTCGATACCTTTTCCGTTAGTAATCTCGCCGATACGCCCGGCGAATTCGATTCCGTCAGCAGTCGAAATCGCGTGATCGAGGCCGTATTCGGTACACCGACCGAGCTTATCAGCGGTTCGCGAGGTCCCGATGACCATCGAGCCATTAGCTTTTCCAAGCTGCAATCCGGCCAAGCCAACACCCGAACCGACAGCGTGAATGAGCAGCGTTTCGCCTCGTTTCAAACCGCCGCGTGTAAACATCGCATCGTGGGCGGTGATAAATGCCTCGGGTACGGACGCGGCTTCGGTAAAGCTTAGATCTTTGGGAATACGAACAAGTAGCGAACTGTCGATCGCGAGATATTCGGCTTGAGCCTCACCGGCGGTGATGCCAAAAACGCGGTCGCCGATCTGCCAGTCAGAAACATTATCACAAAGGGCGGCAACCTCACCGGCGAACTCAAGCCCCGGAATATTTGGCGAATATCCGGCGGGCGGCGGATACAGCCCGCGAATCTGCAGAAGATCTGCGCGGTTCAATCCGGCAGCCCGGACACGGACAAGCACATCGCTCGTTCCTAGCTCACGCGGCTCATCGACCTCTTGGATCTTGAGGTTATCTTCACTGCCAAATTCTTTGATAAAGACGGCTTTCATTTTGTTCCTGATGCAGAAGCCCGCGCGTGAGCAAGTGCGTAACATCCAACTTGAGCGTTACGCCTTTGCTTACGCGCGGACCTCCGCATTTATTTCTTTAGCCTCGTCTCGATATCGTTTGCCTTGAGCGAATTACCGGTCGCACGCTGCAGCTCAGCGATGGCTTTGTTTAGTTCGGTCCGGGCACGCAATTCCATACTGCGGGCTGCCGTCAGAGCGGTTTGGCGTTCGAGCACTTTGTAGACATCGGACTGGCCCTCGTCGAGTTTTCGTTGTTCGGATTCGTATTGCTTTGCGGTGTTTTCGCGAGCTATGGACGCCGCACGAAGCCGTCCCGTGGCGGTGCGGATCGATTGCAGAGCGTTTCGCACCTCGACCTGTATGCCCTGTTCGATCTGCTCACGCTGGATCTCAAGCTTTTCAGCCTCGACCTTTGCGTGGCCGAGTTGGGCGTCGGCCGTCTTATCGCCCCAAAGCGGCAAGTTGAAATTGATACCAAAACGAAACACCGGATATCGGTTCGTGAAAATGCCGCGAAAAGGGCTGCCCGTGAGCAGAGCAAGATTTGCCTGCTGCTGTATGCAGGCCGGGGAGGCCGGATCAACGACGCACGGTGTAGGAAAGGCCGGGCTAAAATTTGGATTGCTAGTTCCACCGATGCCTGCCGACGTGTAGCTTGCAACAAAATCGATCTGCGGTTTTTTCAGCTCGCGGTACAGCCGCTGATCGAGCAGATTGATGTCTTTTTGCGCACGGTTGATCTCAAGCTCAGGACGGTTTTCGATGGCGGCGTTCGTCGCCTCGCCAAGTGTTGTGACAGGCGGCGTAACCTCGATAGGTTCGACCGGAACGATCGCCTGTCCCCACAGAGCATCGTTGCGATTGGGCGAGAAGAGGCTTTTTAGTACGTTTTCGGCAAGGTTGACCGTATTTAGCGCGTCATAGACAGCCTGTTCAAAATTGGCGACCTGTGTTTCTGCTGCAACGATATCTATCGGAGCAAGTTGGCCTTCGTCCACGAGACGGCGGTTATGCTCAAGCTGAGCCTTAGCGTCGCGAACGGCATCACGCTGTACTTGCAAATTGCGCAGAGCGTATGTCAGGTCCCAGTATGCTTTTTGCACGGTCGCGACAGTCTCGATCGACCGCTGGCGAAACTGTGTATCGGTCAGGCTGATGTTGCGTTTTGCGATCTCAATAGTGCGGCGTGTCTGGTCAAACTTGCGTCCGCGAAACAGCGGCTGCAAGACATTAAACCCGAGGCTCGAATTCAACTGAGGGCTGAGGATCGAGATCGGATTATCGGTCGTGACTCGTTGGTTATTAAACGACCCTGTAAATACCGTTCCAAATTGCGGAGCGAATGCTTGTAAAGACGCGTTCCCAACGAGAGTGCCCTGTGTCGATTTTTGATTGCTGCTAAAAATACTGACGTTTGGCACGGTCGTGTGGTCGTAATATGCCTGGCCTGAGAGTCGCGGCTGATAGAAGCCGCGGGCGGCTGCGAGGTCAAATTCGGCGATGCGTTCATTCTTTCGAGTGATCTCGATGTCGCGATTGTTTGTAAGTGCAAGCTCGATCGCATCACGAAGCGTGAGCGTTTTTTGCTGCGTCATATCGACGCCGACGCGGCCGAGGTCGGGAAAGCTTCGGTCGTCAGAGCGATAGTCCGGCGCGATCGTTTGCACGCCCTTGATGTCCTCGGTCTTTACATTTTGGACATCGGGCGTGGGCGTAGGGCTCTGGCCAAGCGCGTGTCCGCTGAGCACAAAAAATGCCGTTATCAAAATTAGGAAAAAACGTCGCTTCATAAAACCGATCCCCGGATCGTAACCTTGCATCATTTATTGATCGACCTGAATAGTGAGCTTGCTGCTCCGACAAAACGCCGCTTTACGCCGCCAAACAGCCACTCCGCAAAACGGTTGACGTATTTGAAAAGCCGCAGCTCGGCGAGGTCGTCAAAAATGGAATAAAAAACAGGCACCGCAAGCAGCGTCAGCAGCAAACATAGCGATTGGCCGCCGACCACGAGCACGCCGATCGAGCGGTTCGTACCCGAACCTGCACCGGTCGAAACCACGAGCGGGGTCATACCCGCGACGAGAGCGATCGTCGTCATCAAGATCGGACGCAGACGGTCGCGGTTTGCCTGGATGATCGCGTCGTAGCGGCTCATGCCCTGCGAACGCAGATGATTTGTATGGTCGATCTGCAAAATTGCGTTCTTTTTTACGACGCCAAAGAGCAGCAGCAGCCCGAGTCCCGAAAAGATATTTACCGTTTGTCCCATCACTAGCAGCGAAAAGATGCCAAACGGTATCGATAGCGGCAGCGTCAGCAGGATCGTCACCGGATGGATGAACGATTCGAACTGTGCGGCCAGCACGATGTACATAAAGATGAACGACAAGGCAAATGCAAGCAGGAAATAGAAACCGGCCTTACCCATTTCTTTTGATTGGCCCACATACCCCGTGTGGTAACCGACCGGCAAATTTAGCTCTTTAACATAGCTGTCGATCGCCGAGGTGATGCTGGCCGCCGAACCGCCCGGCTTTGTATTCGCTAGCAGCGTCACCTGTTTTTGCCGGTTTGTGCGGTCAATTGCGCTTGGGCCGGTGCCGGGCTTTGTCTTTACGACGCGGTCGAGTGTGACCCAGCCGAGCTTAGCCGACGGTACGATCATTCGCTTTAGGCCCTCTTCGCTAGTTCGAAATTGATTGATCGCCCTCACGTAAACATCATATTGGTCCGAGCCCGCATTAAACGTCGTCGCCTCTTGTCCGGCGACAAGCGTGTTGAGGGCTTGCGAAACATCACCGACTCTCACACCGAGATCGGCGGCTGTGTCGCGGTCAACCTCGAGTTGCAATTCGGGTTTGCCCGAGATGAGCGTCGTGTCCACATCGACCGCGTCGGGGATGGTTTTCATTTTCGCGAGAACCTTTGCCGAGGCTTCCTCAAGCACTTTGATATCAGGGCCGGAGATCAGGAACTGGACGTTGGCGTTGCGGAAACCGCCGCCTGAAAACGCCTGAACGATCTGGACGCTCGTGCGCAATTCCGGCGGAAACTTAGACAAAACCTCGCGGGCATCGGCCATCATCATTTCCTGCGATTTCTTACGCGTGCCGACATCGCTCAACTTCACATAGATGGTTCCGGCGTTGACGACCTGCTGCTGACCGCCGCCGACTGTTGCGAGCGTGTCGGTCACGCCCGGCATTTTGCGTACCTCGGCCGCGATCCGCTCAAACCACTGCGACGAAGCCGACAGGCTTGTGCCCTCGGGCGTTCGGACCGAGATCTCAAATTGCGATTGGTCATCGACGGGCAAAAAGTTTTTGCCGACAAACATAAATAGCGGAACAATGCTCACAAATACCAGTACGACCAATGTGACGATCACCCAACGGTGTGCCATTGAAAACCGGAGCATCCACGCGTACCACAGATCGACGACACGAAACCACCCGGTGTGTTTAGAGTCGTCCGTTTTGTCTTTGGACACCCGATTTTCCAACATGCCGTCGCCTTTGATCTCAGCTTCCGAGGCGTCAGCTGACGCTGGCGTTTCTGACTTATGCCTCTTGATCAGACGGGCCGCGAGCATCGGTGTCAGCGTGAACGAAACGATCAGCGAAACCGCAACGGCGAACGACGCCGTCAGGCCAAACGACGACATAAATTTGCCGACGATGCCCTGCATAAATCCGATCGGGATGAACACCGCCATCAGCGACAGTGTCGTCGCAAGCACTGCGAGGCCGATCTCACGGGTGCCCTCGATAGCCGCCTGGAACGGGTTCATACCCTTTTCCTCGACAAACCGGTAAATGTTTTCGAGCACGACGATCGCGTCATCGATAACGATACCGACCATTAGTGTTAGCGAAAGCATCGTGATCGAATTGAGCGTGTAACCCATCGCATAGACGAGTGCAAACGTCGAGATGATCGATGTCGGAATGGCGAGAGCGGCAATAAACGTCGAGCGGAAACTCCACAGGAACAGGAACACTACGATAGCTGCGAGTATCGACCCAACGATCAAATGCTCCTCGATAGCGTGGAGCGAGTTCTCGATAAAGATCGAATTGTCACCGATGACACGCATCTGAAAACCTTTTGGCAGTGTCGGCTCGATCTCCTTAAGACGTGCTTTGATCTCACGGGCAACCGCGACCGTATTCTGTCCGGATTGTTTTGAAACGATCAGCGTGACAGCCGGTTGGCCATTTAGCCGGGCCTCGGACCGTAGTTCGGCACCGCCGTCCTCTGTGTATCCAAGATCTTTGACCTTGACCTGATACTGCCCTCGCGTCGCAACGACGACATCGTTAAACTGCTCGGGTTTTTGTATCTTGCCGACGGTGCGGACTGCGGTTTCGGTTTGTCCGGCGTCGATGCGGCCGGATGGAAACTCCATGTTCTGGATGCGCAAAGCTCCCGAAACCTCAGCCGGAGTAACATTGTACGAACGCATCTTGTCGGGATCGACCCAGACGTTGATCTGCCGTTCCTGGCCGCCGATTATCGTGATCTGGCCCACGCCATTGACGGATTCGATACGTTCCTTGATCTTGTTTTTAGCAACTTCGGTAACTTCGCGAAGCGATGTCGGAGCCGAAATGGAAATACGGAGGACCGGAGCGGCGTCCGTATCAAGTTTTTGCACCGTTGGCTGTCTCGCCGTTTCCGGCAGGTTTGGTATAACCGTCTGGACGCGGTTTTCGACCTCTTGAGCCGCAACGTTCACATCCTTTTCCAGCACAAATGCTACGAAAACCTGCGAAATGCCCTCGATCGATGTCGAACGCAGCTCGTCGATACCGCTGATAGTATTGACCGCTTCTTCTACCTTATCGGTAATTTCTGTTTCTATTTCTTGCGGCGAGGCACCCGGATTTACGACCGTGATCGTGATCGTCGGAAAATCGATCTTTGGAAACAGATCGACGCCGAGGTTCAAAAACGAAAATGCACCGACCACCACGAGTGACAGGATCAACATCGTGGCGAAAACCGGACGCTTTACACAAACTTCAGCAAGCCATTGCATATTCTTTTAATCCCTAGTTCGCAACGCGAACTAACACTCCGTCATAAAGCGTACTGATATTGCTTGTTGCGATGACGTCGTTTTCGTTCAGTCCTTGTTTGATCTGGATCAAGCCGTTTTCGAGGAGACCGGTTTGGACGAGTATCTCGCGAACAGCACCGTCTTTGACGACATAGACCTTATTGATATCGCCCTCGGCTTTAACTGCTGTCGCGGGTATCATCACCGCGTTTTCAGGCTTTGATTGCGTAATTCGGACCGTCGCAAACTGTCCCGGTTTGAGCAATCCGTCGCCATTTGCGACCTCGGCCTCGACCGTCAATGTGCGTGCCGCAACATTAAGGTTGGGTAATATTCTTGCGACCGTTCCGGCAAAATTGCGGTCCGGATACGCACTGGTTTGGAGTGAAATGCCCTGGCCGACGGCGACCTTTCCGATGGACGCCTCGGGCACATCGATCTTGAGCCGAAGCGGAGATGTGCGGACGATAGTGCCGATCTTGGTGTTTGGAGCTTGAGGTGAAAGATACTCGCCCGGATCGGCGGTCCGCTCCGAAACGTAGCCGCTGATCGGTGCATAGATGACCGTATCGGTCAGCGATTTTTGTGCCTGTTCGACTTGGGCTTGGGCTGTTCTTATACCGCTCTTTGCGGTAGCGACTGCCGCCTCTGCGGAATTTATTTGGCGAACGGCAACCGCGGCATTCGATCTCGCTTCGTCCAATTGGCCGATCAGTGCATCACGCTGCGAACGCCTGGTATCAAGGATCGATTTCGAAACATCGCCCGTATCATATAACCGCTGTGCACGTGTCAATTCCTTTTCCGCGAGCACAAGCTGCGCCGTGACAGATTTGACCTGTGAAAATGTCGCGATGTCGAAAGATTGACCGTCTCTTAGCCCAAGCCGGATCTGTGCTTGGCGCAGAGTGGCAACAGCTTGATCGACCGCTTTCCGCTGCTGTTCGACCTGTGCCTGAGCCTGTTCGATGCGGATGCGTGCGTCGCGGTCATCGAGCCGGACCATCACGCTGCCTTTTCCGACAAAACTGCCGACATCAAAATTGACCTCGACGATCTTGCCCGCGACCGTCGGTGCCACATCTGTCTGAGCGTCACCGGCCAGGTTACCCGTCGCCTCAAAATAGGTCGGGATAGGTTTGACCACGGCCTGTGCCGTCGTGACATCAACCGTCGTGGGCTGCGTATTGGCATTTGCGTTGGCGTTTGCAGATCCGCGGCCGCAGCCTAGACCTGCTACGGTCGCGGTCAGGATCAATGCTGCCAAAAAGATAAGTACTTTCTTGTCTCTCATGATAATTGCCGTGTTGTTATTAATTACGACCTGATCCCTCGTAGCAGGATCTCTGCAAAATTCTGTGCGGCTTCTTCGTTTGGTATGTCGAGGATGACCCGCTTTTTGTCCCACAAAATGTTGTTTAGCGAATGATGTATCAGCATCCCGAGCAGAGCCCTGACGGCGATACGCGGGTTCATTTCACGAAACGCTCCGTCACGCTGCCGTTCCTCGATATAAGCGCCGATAAATTCATAAATACGCTCAATAAACTCGTGAAAGAACCGCTCTGCCAGCTCATGTTCCTCAAGCGCTGAGTAAAACAGCAGCCGCATAAAGCCCTCGTCGGCCTGATGTTTTTTTAGAGCGTCAAACGCGATGTTATAAAACACGGCGAGATCGTCCTTTTGTTCGATCGCGGCCTGCAGCACCTCGTTCTCTTCCCACGGGAAACGGTGAACGCCGTCCTGACAGCCTTTTGTGTCGAGGATCGCACCGTAAAGCGCGTCTTTATTCTCAAAATGGCGAAACACCATCGCCTCAGAGACGCCGGCCGCTTTGGCGATCTCTTTGGTCGTCGTGCCCTTAAAACCACGCTGCGAAAACAGCGAAACTGCCGTCTGCAATATCTGCTGACGGCGGGCGTCGCCGGTCATTTTGCCGTGCTGGCCGCATTGAAACAGGTCTTTGATCAAATATAGCTCCTATTAAGTAAGTGCTTACTTACCACGAAAAGCTAGATTCGCATTTTGGGATAATGCTTGTCAACCAAAAATGTGATGCGCGTCACATTTTTTGTTTGGACGGGTAAAAAGTAGATCGGGCAGGTTAGTTTACGACCTCAAACTCGACAAATTGCGTCGCGATCTGCTGCTTTGTCTTGGCGAGCGTGTCCGTGACGATCAATTGCAGAACGTAATCGCCGGGCAGCATTTTTTCGCCGATGGCGAGGGCACCTACTAGTTTTAAATGGGTAATATCGGTTTGAGCCCCCAATTCAAAAGGCTTTTGCATGCCGTCGAGGATGAGCTTGCCGTCGCGAAACACTCGGATCTTTGTCTGCAATTGCGGCTGTTTTGCAGAGCTCAGTTTGGCGTTGTAGATTTCTAGGCCGTAGCGCATCACGGAGTTCACCTTGATCCGGCGAAGCGCCGTGTCGGACAGTGGGTTGCTTGCGACCTTTGTTGCGGCTGTATCGCGCCGACGCAGCCAATCGTCGTTGGAGAGATTTTCGAGGATGATGCTCGACAGCGTTAGACGTTTTTTCTTGAGGTCCGGCACCTCGATAAATTGACTTGCCGAACCGA
>JBEBGA010000329.1:0-3393 GCA_040081695.1 Pyrinomonadaceae bacterium | reverse complement strand
CAGCAACAATGATCGCCGGGGATACCATCAGAGCCATTGCCGCCACCATATAGCCGCCGTACGGTATGCTTAATTTCTCTAGAAATGCGGCGGCCGTGACGAAGGTTACGGCGCTGACTGAACCGTATGTGGCTGCTATCGCGGCGGCATCGGCAACCGAAAGTTTCCGCCGAAGAATGAAAAATGCGTAAAGCGGGACGACCGAGGCCATCACAGATGCGGCAGCGAGCGTTACGACGATTTGCGTTTGAAAACCACTCGCCGCGATCCCGACACCTCCTTTGAAACCGATGGCGAAAAGCAGATAAAGCGAAAGAATTTTCGGGATCGGCGTGGGAATTTCAAGATCGGACTTTGAAAAAACCGCCAGAATCCCCAAAAAGAAGAAGAGAATTGGTGGATTGAGAAAGTTAGAAAAAATTAGAATTGTATCCATCCGGTTAATGGTGACCTAAGGATAAGCCCCGCCTTCCTCAGAATTGTCTCGTTTTCTTTTGATGTTATCTTGACCTATTTGAGACCTCAATCATATCTCTCGTGTCAATTTCATATCCTTCGGCTCGGCGATGACAATCGGCACGTGCTCGATTTCAACGTTGCTTGCATCCAGGCCGTACGCGTAATCTTCGCGGACGCTAAACCACCGGCGGAGGAAATAATACGAATGCATTATGAAATTTTGTTTGAACGGCAATTCGTTTTCGTGACTCAAAAATGAGCTGTGAAGGACGAAACGGATGTCGCCATCGACGTCGAATTTCTCGAGCGCGGGATGGCGACTTGTGATGTTCACTTCCTTGGTCTCTTGTAAGTCTTTGAGCGCGAGTTCGAAAAAGTAATTCAAACGGGGTTCGATTCGGAAGCCGAGCGTAAACTTAATGAAGTAAACCTCTTCTTTCTCCACGATGTCCACTTTGTATTTCATTGTGAAAGGTTCATTGTCCGTTTTAACGTGAACAAACCAATAAACATCGGCCCGTTTCGGCGTTTTTTCCAGAACCGAACGAATCGTTTCCTGTTCGATCTTTTTTGGTGAATCCGAGCTCGTCAGGTAAACGAGGTGAGTCGCATATTGTGGCAAGGTCATATCGTTACTGAGCTCCGTGAGCGTCTTAAAAAACGGCCCCGTGTCATCCATAACCGTTAATGAACGGCGTACAAATCTGCCTTGATACCAGATCCACATCACCGCAAACAGGATGAATCCGATGAAAATCGATATGAATCCGCCCTCGGGAAATTTCTCGAGATTGGCGATAAAAAATGCCCCTTCAATAACAACAAACACCAGAGTGATGAGTGCCATCAGAACGATCGGAACCCGCCGAGAATACAGATAGATGGCCAGCAAAACAGTTGTCATCAGCATCGTCAATGTGACCGCCAAGCCGTAAGCCGCCTCCATGTTCTTTGATTCGCGGAAATAAAGGACCACAAATATGCAACCCACCATCAACAGCCAGTTGACCTGTGGAATATAAAGCTGTCCACGAAAATCGGTTGGATAAAAAATCTTCTGCCGCGACCAAAAGTTGAGGCGGATCGCTTCGCCGACTAATGTGAAACTTCCTGAGATCAATGCTTGCGAAGCGATGATCGCCGCGCTTGTCGCTATCAAAATTGCAAATGGCAAGATGACGGGCGGCACGATCGAATAAAATGGTGCCGCTCCTTCGAGTGTCGTTCCGACCTTCGACATCAACCACGCCGATTGCCCGGCGTATGACAAAAGCAGGCATATCTTGACGTAGACCCAACTGATCCGAATGTTGCCGCGTCCAACGTGTCCCATGTCGGCATATAGTGCTTCGGCTCCGGTCGTGCAAAGAAAAACGGCCCCGAGCAGGAAGAATCCATGCGGGTACTCCACGACCATCTGATAGGCGTAGTACGGATTTAACGCCCACAAAACCGAAAAATCCTGTGCCAGTGACATCAAACCGATAACACCTATAAAGGTGAACCAGATCATCATCACCGGACCGAAGAGTTTGCCGATCAGCTGTGTTCCAAACTGCTGGGCGACGAATAGGGCGATCAAGATAGCAATTACGATCGGCACGGTCGGAATGGTCGGTGAATAGATCCGCAAACCTTCGATCGCCGACGAAACCGAGATCGGAGCGGTGATAATTCCATCGGCAAGCAAGAACGCTCCACCGATCATTGCGGGGTACACGAGCCAACTTCCCGAGTAACGCTTGATCAGCGAATAAAGCGAAAAAATTCCGCCTTCTCCGTTGTTGTCGGCACGTAAGGAAAGGTAGGCGTATTTACCGGTCGTTAATAGTGTCAGCGTCCAAAAAACAGCCGAAAGCCCTCCCAGTGCGAGTACCGGATCGATCGTCCGTGTCCCGACAATTGCCGACATAGCGTAAAGCGGCGAAGTTCCAATGTCACCAAAAACAATCCCCAAAGTTACTAAGAATCCCGCAAACGTAACTTTATTGATGCGCTGATGCTTATCTGTGTGCTTCATATTCAGAAATATTGACTAAAGTGCCATTGATCCTTGGCATCAAAGAAACGACAACTTCTGTATGGGGCGGGCTTACGGACCTAAGGCCAGATTAGGTTTCCCGGATATACAGACGCTCAAGGGCATGTTTACTGATGGTGCCGATGACCAACACTACAATTACTGTTGCGACGATCCCAAAGATAATTAGCCAAGTGTTCTGAGAGTTATCGAATGTCAATTCTGAAAGTCCCGCGCCGAGGAAAACGACCGCAGAAGAACGCGGCAGCATTCCGACGAAGGTACCGATAACAAACGACTTCAACGGAACACGAGCCGCCGCCATTAAGAAGTTTGTCAAAGCAAAAGGCATGGCCGGCGAAAGCCGTAGCAGGGAGATTATCAATGCCGCTCGCCAGAAGCTCTGCCCGACCAAGGCCTGATAAATCCCTTTAGCTTTTGGATGCGTGTCAAAAACATGCGGAAGTCTGTCGCCAACAATGCGCGAGTGGATCAAGAACGAAAACAAAGCCGCCCCGACTATACCAGTGATCAGAACGGCAATTCCCAAGTCGAAACTAAAAGTCCAGCCCGCAAGTACGCCGACGATATTGGTCGGGAGGAGTGCAAGCCCACAAAATAACAGGATCCCCAGTAAATAGAGCGGTGTGCCGATCTCCCAGTTCTCGCGCAGCCAATTTCCAACCGGCTGCGCGAGAAAAATCAAAATCGCACTTCCAAGCATTGGAAGCAACATTGTTACGACCGCGATCGGCGTGAGTCTTCCCAGCTCTTGGACGTAATTGTAAATTGCCCGCAAAAGTTTCTTTCCTGTTGGTCCGTTCGAAAAAATCCAAAATGCCGAAGCCCATCGGAGCAGTTTCCTTAATTGATAAACTTCACAACTCCGGTTTCCAGATCATAAACTCCGCCAA
>JBEBGA010000328.1:0-3398 GCA_040081695.1 Pyrinomonadaceae bacterium | reverse complement strand
AAGGCAAAACGCGAAGAGATCCGTGCCGAACTGATCAAGGCCGAGGCTGAAAAGCAGGACGCACTTGCCAAACTGACATCTATCGAGGCCCGCCTTTCACAGCTCGAGACCGAAAAGTCCGACATTCTGGCAAAGGCCAAGGACGAGGCAGCGTTTGAAAAGAAACGCCTCGCCGACCAGACAAAACTTGAGGTCGAGCGGCTCCGTCAGCAGACCGAGGGCGAGCTTGCCAGGATCGCCAAACAATCGCACGCCGAGCTTCGCCGGCTGTCGGCCAATACGACCATTGACCTTGCCGAGAAAAAGCTGCGTGCTCAGATCGACGGCGGTGTTGACGCCAAGCTTATTAAAGGCAGTATCAGCGAGATCGGAGGGCTAAACTAATATGAGCAGAGAGACGATCGCCCGCCGATATTCCGCCGCACTTGCCGATGTTGTCATCGAAACGGGTCAGACCGACGCCATCAAAGGCGAGCTTGCCGGTTGGACCGAGCTTTTTCGCTCTAGCGAAGAGCTGCAGACGGTTTTTAGCAATCCGGCAATTGCTCATTTGGGCAAAGAAAAAGTATTAGAAGACCTGATCGCACGCACAAAGCCTTCGTCGGCGACCGCAAATTTTCTCCGCGTTCTGCTGCAAAACGGCCGTCTGACCGAGATCGGTGAGATAAATGACCGTTTCGACGCGGTGCTGCAAGAGCGTAGCGGTGTCGTGACCGCTGAGATCGTTTCGGCCCGCGAGCTGCCCGAAAACGAGCGTACCAAGTTTCAGTCAAATCTTGAAAAACTGACCGGCAAAAAGGTCAACATAAGTTTCGCAATTAATAAAGATATTATCGGCGGTGTCGTCACCCGCATCGGCTCGACCGTGTACGACGGCTCTGTCAAAACTAAGTTAGAGAATTTAAGAGAACAATTAGTTAACGGATAGTGATATGGAATCAATCAAAGCTAACGAAATAAACGAGATAATTCGTGCTCAGATCAATAATTTCGACTCGAGCATGACAGTCGACGAGGTCGGTACGGTCATCAAGGTCGGTGACGGTATCGCCGAGATCTATGGCCTGGAAAAGGTCATGGCCGGCGAGCTGCTCGAATTTCCCTACGGCGTTCGCGGCCTCGCACTCAACCTTGAAGAAGACAAGGTCGGCTGCGTGCTGTTCGGCGATTTTCAAAAGATCAAAGAGGGCGACGAAGCCAAGCGCACCAAACGAATTATGAGCGTGCCTGTGGGCGACGCGATGATCGGTCGTGTGGTCGATGCTCTCGGCAACCCGATCGACGGCAAGGGCGAGATCATTACCGAAACGTACAATCCGGTCGAAAAGATCGCCCCCGGAATTATCGATCGTCAGCCGGTAAAAGAGCCGCTCCAGACCGGCCTTAAAGCTATCGACTCGATGGTGCCGATCGGCCGCGGACAGCGTGAGCTGATCATCGGCGACCGCCAGACGGGTAAAACCGCTGTCGCGATCGACACGATCATCAACCAAAAAGGCAAAGACGTTATCTGCGTCTATGTCGCGATCGGGCAGAAAGCTTCGACCGTTGCTCAGGTTCGTCAAAAACTTGAGGAATACGGTGCGATGGATTACACCATCATCGTTAACGCCTCGGCGTCCGACCCGGCAGCCATGCAGTTTTTGGCTCCTTATTCGGGTTGTGCGATGGGCGAATATTTCCGCGACAACGGCCGCCACGCTCTGACGATCTACGATGATCTTTCAAAGCAGGCTGCGGCGTACCGCGAAATTTCTTTGCTGCTCCGCCGTCCTCCGGGCCGCGAAGCATATCCCGGCGACGTTTTCTATCTACACTCACGCTTGCTCGAACGTGCGGCTAAGATGTCAGACAAGCAGGGCGGCGGATCGCTTACCAGCTTGCCGATCATCGAGACACAGGCCGGCGATATCTCGGCGTACATTCCGACCAACGTTATTTCGATCACCGACGGACAGATCTTCCTAGAGTCAGACCTCTTTAACTCAGGCGTGCGTCCCGCTATCAACGTGGGTAACTCAGTTTCGCGTGTGGGCGGTTCGGCTCAGATCAAAGCTATGAAGCAGGTCGCCGGTACGCTTCGTATCGATCTTGCGCAGTTTCGTGAGCTGGCAGCGTTTGCACAGTTTGGCTCGGACCTCGATAAATCGACGCAGCAGCAGCTTGAACGCGGCAAACGCCTTACCGAGATCCTCAAACAGCCGCAATACGTCCCGATGGACGTTATCGAACAGGTGCTGATCATCTGGACGGTGAGCAACGGCCTGGCCGACGATGTCGAGATCTCGGACCTCAAGCGGTTCGAAGAAGAACTGACCAAATTTGCCGAAGAGGCACACCCGGCAGTTTTGAACACGCTCCGCGACAAAAAATCGATCGACGACGACCTCAAGGCTCTGATGAAAGAGGCTGTCGAAGATTTCAAAGCTACGCGTTGGGCAACGGCTGCCTCTGCGGCAGCGTAAACAGTGAACGGTAACAGGTGACAGGTTTTTACTTGTCACTTGTCACTCGTCACTTGTCACTAAAAAAATGGCTAGTTTGTTAGACATGCGCCGACGCATTAAGTCGGTCAAAAATACACAACAGATCACCAAAGCGATGAAGATGGTCGCTGCGGCAAAGCTCAAACGCGCGCAGGATCGCGTGACGGCATCGCGTCCGTTTGCGGGCAAGATGAGTCAGGTCCTCGGTGACCTGAGCGGAAAGCTTGCGGGTGAGATATCGCATCCGCTGCTCGACGAGCGCGGCGACGACAAATATTTGGTCGTGCTGGTAAGTGCCGATAAGGGGCTCGCCGGTGCGTTTAACGCTAACGTCATCAAAGCAACGCAGGCTTTCCTAAAAGAGAACGAGGGCAAACAGTCCACGATGATCCCGGTCGGACGCAAGGGCCGCGACTTTTTCAAACGCCGTGCGGTCGAGTTTACCGAGGAATACATCGGGCTGACAGGTTCGGGCCAGGTCGTCCACGCTGACGCGGTCGAGATCGCAAACAAAGTGATCGCAACATTTACCGAAGACACAACGATCGACAAGGTCTTTATCGTCTATACCGAATTCAAAACCGTCCTCTCGCAAAAGCCGGTCATCGAACAGGTCCTGCCGATCCAGCGTACCGTTGCCGACACCGAGGGTGAATCGACCGGCGTCGAGTCAGAGTATATCTATGAGCAGCCCGCCGCCGAGATCTTTGGCCGTTTGCTGCCAAAACAGATCGAAACGCAGATCTACAAAGGCATGCTCGAATCGGTCGCCTCCGAACAGGGTTCGCGTATGACGGCTATGGATTCAGCATCGAAAAATGCCGGCGAGTTGATCGACAGTCTAACGCTCAACATGAACCGCATCAGGCAGGCTGCGATCACCAAAGAGATCATCGAGGTTGTCTCCGGAGC
>JBEBGA010000327.1:0-3400 GCA_040081695.1 Pyrinomonadaceae bacterium | reverse complement strand
GTGAGCACGATGCCCGTGACGTCGGCAACCTTCATAAATTGGCGTGCCTGTTCCAACCCATTCTGTCCTGTGACGGCGTCGATCACAAGCAAAGTCTCATGCGGAGCCCCTTCGACCTCACGCGAAGATATCCTTTTCATCTTTTCCAGCTCGGCCATCAGATTTGCTTTGTTGTGCAGGCGTCCGGCGGTATCGACGATCAGCACATCGGAATTACGTGCTTTTGCAGCGGCGAGAGCATCAAACAAAACCGCAGCGGGATCGGTTCCCTGTTTTTGCTGGACGATCTGCACACCGGCACGTTCGGCCCAGATCTCAAGCTGGTCACTCGCGGCGGCGCGAAATGTGTCCGCGGCACAGATAAGCACGTCGTTGCCCTCGTCCTTGATACGCTGGGCGAGCTTACCGATGGTCGTGGTCTTACCTACGCCGTTGACTCCGACGACCATCAGCACATACGGCTTGATCGCCAGATCGACGCTGGTCTCGTCGGCCACGCCTTTTTCGGTGGATTGATTGAGAATGGTGAGCAACTCGCGTTTCATCGCCGCTTTTAGGGCACTGAGATCGCTGATCTCCTGACGCGAAACGCCGCGGCGGATCGCATCGAGCACCTGCAAAGTCGTCGCCACGCCGATGTCCGTCGAGATCAGCATTTCCTCCAGCTCATCGAGCAGCTCTTCGTCGATCTGCTTGCGGCCATCAAATATGGTATCGAGCCGGTTATTGATCGAATGCCGCGTCTTCTCGATCGCCCGGTTAAACCGCACCCCGATCTCACGCTCGACCGCCGCCTCCTGCGCCTGCAGCTCCTCGACCGACTTATCCAGCCCCAGCACCGAACTCGAAAATGTATCTTCCTTCTTCCTACGCCAAAAAAACGCCATATAGTTTGCACCGCGAGGTATCTCGCAAACTAAAGAGTATAGGAAAATATTGAATTGTGAACAAACTACTGTCAGAATCACTTACAACATCAACATAATTCTCTTTCAGTGAGGTGTAATGAAAAAGCGAATATTTGTCGTGCTTCTAGTAGTAATTGGTTTTGCTTCATTAGCTGTATCTCAGACCACCGAGGCTTGGGCGTCTAAGGTCAAAATAGAGATTCTAGATATTCCTAGTCTTCCCATTCGCATTACCGAAGCCAATTTTAATAATCTCGAGCATCGCTCTGATTTAAATTACTCAGTTGCAAATTTAACTGACGACGAAATCTGGAATTACGAGTTTGCCGCTTACTTCTTTGAGGCTAAAGGTCTAACCATCACTAAGAAACTTGAAGTTTGCCTCGATAACGCTATTCAGGCTAGTGATAGGAGATGTCGTTACCTTCCTCCCGTAGCATCAATCGAACCTCGTAAAACGGAAGATGTGGGTGTCATTTTAGATGATCGTGTTGAGCCCGGAACAAGGGTTGTTGTCGCACTAACTGAAGTTCGCGGAGCTAAAGGCATTTGGACTGTCGATCCAGCCAAATTGCGGATCGCGATTCTGAATTATGTTAAGGGTAAGCCCAATCGACCTCTTGCGATAAAGAAAACTAATCATATTAAGGTTTCCAACGCGGATAGACTTGCGGTTATCGAGCCGTCACTTAGAAATGCACTTCTTGACAAGCAAATACCGGATTACGGCTTGATCAAAGATAAGAAAAACGTCGTACTTTCTACCGAAAATATTCCGTCGGCATACGCTCCAAGCCTTCCTGGTATTAATTTGATTTTACTTTCGCCTGCAAAGATCCAAGAAAAAGCCGATGTCGAGGGCGATTTTGTTTTTCTGTCCCTCGCTAGTATTGCAGCGAATGGGAACAAGATTTTCGTTGTCCTTACAAATACATGGGTAAAGAGTAAAAACTCCAATAAAATGTACTTAAGTGGCGGTGGAGTATTTCTTGAGTTTCATAAAGCCAACGGCAAATGGGTAGGTAAATCCGTAGGAGGGTGGATTTCGTGAGAAGTCGTTATCGTTTCAAACAATATTAATAACGACAATTCATTTAGTGATCTTGCCGAAATTCGCAGACACATTTCCAAGCCGTTCAGACGCCTGGATATTTCATTCAGACACAAATCTAAATGGCTCAGACATGTGTTTGAACCGTTCAGACACGTTTCCGAATCGTTCAGATTTGTTTCCGAGCCATTCAGACACGCATCCGAACAAAATATTTTTGTGTCTGAGGCATCCAGATATTTGTCTGATTCATCCAGAAAGATGTGCGAATGAATAAGATCATGTACGGGACGCGGCAGCATTATCGCCAAATGGCCCAGACAGTACGCCGAAGCTAATTTCTACGTCTTTCCCCCTGACCGGAACCTTATTTGAGCGAGCCGCCGTTTTGATTGTGTTACAATTGCCCTGTTATGGATCAATCTCTTTTGCAAAGAATCACCATAAATCCTGACATTTGTCACGGCAAGCCAACGATCAGAAACAAACGTTATCCGGTCGAAAATATGCTTGAGCTAATGGCGTCCGGGATGACAAATGAAGAGATCCTTGCCGATTATCAAGACCTCGAAAAAGCCGATCTGGATGCTTGTTTGCTGTTTGCCGCCCGTCTTGCAAATGTCGGCTCGATCACTAAACTCGTGGCATGAAATTCTTAGTTGACGCTCAACTTCCGATGTCATTGGCCGTGTTTTTGCGTGACAAAGGATTTGACGCAGTCCACACCAGCGAATTGCCAGACGGTAATGACACCTCGGACTTCGAGATAAACCGCGTTTCTCTCGCAGAAGAGCGGATCGTTATTTCCAAAGACGGCGATTTCTATAACAGTTACACCACAATTAAAGAGCCGTTCAAGTTACTGTACGTTCGAACCGGCAACATTACGAATGAAAGACTGATCGAACTATTCGAAAGAAATCTTGTGGCTATTCTTAGTGAGCTGAATGAAAGAGATGTTGTCGAGATCGACCAGCATTATTTGATCGCTCTACACTAAAGACATTTCCTACCGAAACAACTTCAACTTATCCGAATTCTTAAACAACGCGTAGCCGAGGACGCATGAGAAGACGACGGTTGTGTAGAAACCGAAGAGGCTGCTGAGGGCTTTGGCGGGGAGATTGCCGACGGCCGGCATGTCGAATTGGTAAAATATCGCTCCGAAAAACGCTCCGACGGCACCGGAGGCGAGCATGAGGACAAATGCCATTAACAGGACCTTGATGTACGAGCCGCCCAGGCGGCGGATGGTGTCGATGCCGACGGACGGATTCATCGTCGCCATGAACGAACGTGTATATCCCGCGACCGCACACGCCGCCGGGAAATAAAAGATACCCCAGAGCAACGTTATGCCGCCGATAATGAGAAATAAAACTCCGTACCCCATCACCTGTTTGAACATCGCTTCGCGTTCTTTCGCAATGGTCTCGGGCGT
>JBEBGA010000047.1:0-12769 GCA_040081695.1 Pyrinomonadaceae bacterium | reverse complement strand
AGCTCACGCAGGTGGTTCTGGCTTGTTCTTTTTCGAGCTTAATCCAAAGAAACTCTTGATCGATTTCATTACGCCTTTTTTGGTGCGGGCTTCTTCTTCTTCGGCGTGGGCTTCGATCTGGGCGGCTAGGAGGGCGCGTCGCTCTTCGACTAGTTCGCTGATAGATTCGACGAGCGCGGGATTGCTTTCGAAGATCGGGGCGAGGCCGGATTTGTCGATACGCAGGACCTCGGATTCCTCAAACGCGACGACGGACGCCGAACGCGGTTCGCCGGTGAGCAGGCTCATTTCGCCAAAGAAATCGTTTTCTTTGAGCGTGCCGATGGTCTTTTGATAGGACAGCTCGGGGATCTGGACCTTGACGGTGCCGCTGATGACGACGAACATCGAGTTGCCGACCTGGCCCATGCTGACGATATTTTCGCCGGGAGCATAGACGCGGGTCGTCGAGGCGTTGGCGAGCCGCTCGATCTCTTCGTCAGACAGCGGGGCAAAGATCGAGACGCGGTTAAGACGGTCGGCGACGGCATTAAAGATGTCTTCGGGCGGTACTTCCTCCGGCTTAGACTCCATGTAAACGGTGCGAGTCGGAAATGCGAAATGGATGCCTTCGCGTTGGAAAACGTACCAGATGCGTTCGCGGATCGCGGCGTCGGTGTCGTGCTGCAGACGGTAATCTTCGAGCCAGTATTTGACCTCCCAGTCGATGCCGTCGGCCGCGAGATTGCGGATTCGGATCACGGGGCGGATCTTGTTCGAGACGTTTTCGACCTGACGGATCGCGTCCCGCAGCACATGAACGGTGCGTGCCGGCGATTGTGAATAGACGGTGTTAAAGAAGACGGCCTTGGCGTTGAGATTGTCTTTGGGGGCGACCTCGATCGTCTCTTTGCCGAGGACGGAGTTGCTGATGACGACGAATTTGTTTTGAAACGTGCGGATCTTGACGCCTCGCCAGGACACGGTCTCGACGACGCCTTCGCCGCGTCCGGGGATGATGATCACATCGCCGACGACAAAGGGCTGATCGGCTTGTAGAGCGATGCCCGCAAACAGATTACCGAGCGTGTCTTGCAACGCGAGACCGACGACGATACCGATGATCGTCGATCCGGTAAACAGCGGTGCGAGCTGGACGCCGGGAAACTGCGACTGAAAGATGATGAAAAACGCGACGATGTAGATGATGATCGAGAGCACCGTCTTGAGCAGCGACGAGACCTCGCCGGGTTCCGAGCTGCGATAGGCTGTTTTTACGACGAGATAGCCGATAAAACGCACGATCGAGATGACGAGCGCCATCCATAGCAGGATCTTGACGATGTGCAGGACGTTGACGACGAGGCCGATCATCGTTTCGGTCATCTTGGACGGAGCCGCAATGCCTTCGGCGACGGTGACGCCGCCGTCATTGGCTATGATAAAGCCAAATTGATCACTTAAATAGACGCGGAGCAGGTCTTCAATGAACGGAAATGTGATCAGTACGATCGTGACGACCGACGCGAAGATTAGGAAATAGACGAGTTTCTTACGTATTTCAGATACGACCATAATTTACGCTAAAACATATCAGCAATCGTTTTCCCAATCAATGCCAAAGACAGTCCTGACACCGTTAGCGTCACGAGCCATGCGAAAATATTGAGGATCGGGCCGTTTTTACGCTTGCCCATGATCTCGGCGTTGTTGGCGAGTTTGACGATGGCGATCAGGATCACCGGCAGGAGCAGGCCGTTGATCGTCTGGGTTGCGAGAAGCAAGCGGATCTGCGGAATTCCGGGAATCAACGCAACCACCGCACCGATAATTATCAGCGAGGTGAAGATTCCGAGAAAGATCGGGGCTTCGCGAAACGAGCGGGACAAGCCCTTTTCAAAGCCGAGAGCTTCGCTCAAGCTGTATGCCGTCGCAAGCGGCAGCACGCCCATTGCGAGCATCGCCGCGCCAAACAAACCGATCCCAAACAGGTATTTGGCATAGACGCCCGCGATCGGTTCGAATGCCTCGGCTGCTGTCGCAGCGGAATCGATCGAGGTAATGCCATTATGATGGAGAGTTGCCGCCGCGCAGATCACAATAAAGCCCGCGATCGCACACGCAAAGATCGTCCCGACGATCACGTCCGCACGCACGAGCGGCAGGTCTTCTTCGTCCATGCCTTTTTCAACGACAGACGACTGGACATATACCTGCATAAACGGAGTGATCGTCGTGCCGATCAGCGCCATCAGCATAAAAAGATAACCGGCGTCGTGGCTAATGTTGGGACTGACGAAGCTCTCGCCGACTTTAGTCCAGTCGGGTTTGGCAAGATACGCAGATACGATGTAAGCAAGAAAAACGAGCGACATCGCTAGGAAGACGCGTTCGACGCGTTTCTGCGTGCCTTTGACGACGAGCCACCAGATGAGCCCTGCCGTAATTGGGACGGCGAAATAGCGCGAGATGCCGAAAAGCTCCGCAGCCTGTGAAATGCCGACGAATTCGGAGATGATAACGCCGGTGTTCGCCACGAACAGCGCCGTCATTATCAATGCCGTCCATCGTACGCCAAATTGTTCGCGGATCAGATCGGCAAGGCCCTGGCCGGTGACGACGCCCATGCGGACGCACATTTCCTGTACGATGATCAGACTGACGACCATCGGGATAAAAACCCACAGCAAGGTATAACCAAATTCGGCACCGACGGTCGAATATGTGGCGATACCACTGGCGTCGTTGCCCGCGTTTGCGGCGATTATTCCGGGGCCGAGTACGGCGAGGTAGGCGTAAAAGCGGTAGTCAGATAGAGTTCGACGGAGACGCGAGCCGGAGCGGCGCACTGATTGCACTAACTTCTTCGGGGAAAAGCGTGATACGTCCATTTCTACTACTATCGCCGTCGATCATATTTCCAAAAAATGACTATAACTCTTTTTATTGCAAATGAAAAAGCGTGACAAAAATAGACGGTAAATTTGGAGCTAAACGCGACATTTGTTAGAGTTCTGAATATTATGACGAACCAAATTCGACGCGTCTTTGCCGCTGTCTTTCTGATTTCGCTCACGCTTGTATTATCACCGTCGTTTTCTACCATAACTGCGGCATGGCCTGAGCCGGTTCGCGGGAAAAATGGAATGGTCGCGTCGCAGCACGAGCTTGCTTCGCAGATCGGTGTAGATATTTTGAAGAAAGGCGGGAATGCGGTCGATGCCGCGGTCGCTGTCGGGTTGGCGTTGGCTGTCGTGTATCCAGAGGCGGGCAACATTGGCGGCGGCGGTTTTATGGTGTTTCGCGACAAGCGCGGGGAGTTTCACGCGATCGACTACCGCGAAATGGCTCCGGGCGCAGCGAGCCGCGATATGTTCGTCGATGCGAAAGGAAATCTGATCGAAGGAGAGGGAAGTTCGACCGTCGGTTATCGAGCCTCAGGCGTCCCTGGCACACTTGCGGGTTTTGAATTGGCGTTCAAGAAATACGGCAGCGGAAAGGTGACCTGGCGGCAGCTTGTGGAGCCCGCGAGGCTACTCGCGTTAAACGGCTATGCTCTCAGCAACCGACTTGCAGAGCTTTTTATCGAATACAAAGACACTCTTGAACGTTACCCCGAGTCGAAACGCATTTTTCTCCGCGACGGCAACTATTTCAAAGAGGGTGACACGCTAAGACAACCTGAGCTTGCTGCCACGCTCGGCCGGGTCGCACGTCTGGGTGCTCGAGATTTCTACGCCGGTGAAACCGCCAAACTCATCGCTGCGGACATGATAGCCAACGGGGGACTGATCACTGAACAAGATCTCAAGAACTATGTGGCAAAAGAACGACAGCCGCTGCATGGCAACTATCGAGGCCATGAGATCGTATCGATGCCGCCGCCATCATCGGGTGGGATGGTGATGTTCGAGACTTTGAACATCCTCGAAGGCTACGACTTGCGTGCTTTAGGATCGAATACGGCCGCGAAATATCACTTGTACATCGAAGCCTCCCGACGAGCGTTCGCGGACCGTTCGGAATATATGGCCGACCCTGATTTTGCGGAGGTTCCGGTAGGGAAACTGATCGAAAAAGGCTATGCGAAAGAGCGCCGCGGCACAATTGTTTCGAACAAAGCCACGCCAAGCCGCGACGTTAAATTCGGTAATGTTGCAGGGAAAGACCCGATGGAAACCACTCATTACACAGTCGTCGACAAAGACGGAATGGTCGTTTCAAACACTTACACGATAAATGATCTGTACGGTTCGCGGGTCACAATTAAGGGCACAGGCATCCTAATGAATGACGAAATGGACGACCTCGCCGCGCGTCCCGGCAGACCGAATCTGTTTGGCTTGGTACAAGGCGAGCGGAACAAGGTCGAGCCTAAGAAAAGGCCTTTATCGTCGATGACGCCAACGATCGTGATGAGAAAAGACGGTAGCACGTGGTTTGCGCTGGGCGCACGCGGTGGCCCGAGGATCATATCCGCAGTGATGCAATCGATCATTAACGTGATCGACTACGACATGAATATTCTCGAAGCCATCTCTGCTCCGCGAATGCACCATCAATGGCTGCCCGACAGCATCATGTGGGAAGCGAACGGGATATCGCCCGATACTATGGCTATTATGCGAGGATATGGTCACGTATTTAATGAGACTTCGAACAATGTCGCTTCGGCGACGGGCATCATGATCGATGAGAAAGGCGTTCGTTTGGGTGCGATCGATCCGAGAAGCGACGGAAAGGCTGTCGGCTATTGAGGTTTTTCGTCTTCGTCGAGCAGGCGTGTTGTGCTCTCAGTAACGCTTGTCGGTTGAAGGTCATTGGTGTCACGCCAGTTTCCGGCGGCCGGAGTGAAATAGTTTTGAGCAGGTACAGAGGATTGCGGTGGCAAAGCATTTGCCTTGACTGAGCCAAGAGTATTTGCACCCGCTAGGACTTTTTCTTCGAGTGTCGGGACGCCCGGCTCGCTTGACTCGAACATCAGTGCGTAAGCCATTCGCAGCAATCCGCCAATAAAGCAAAAAACGACAGCAAATCCGACAAGGAAAGGCTCGATCCTTAATGCAACCGTAACCATTCCCATTAGCGGGGCAACGAGAAAGGTTAGTAAAAACAGAAACAAGCCCTGTTTAAGACCTCGCTTTCTTGGTGATTGTTGAGAAGACGTGCGTGTTGTCGCAAGCGGATTTACCCCGCCTGTCTGCAATAGATCACCAACCCCTGCCAAAAGAAACCCGCAACGCGAACAGTAGTTCGTGTCCATCGAGATCCTTTCTTGTCCGCATTGAGGGCAAAACATCAGATTATTTTGTCATCCTTTTCCAAAAGCCGTGTGGTGCTCTCCGTCACGCTTGTGGGTTCGAGATCGTTTGTATCACGCCAAGATCCCGCCGGACGTGGTGCGTTATACATATTTGCGGGGATCGATTGCTGCGGCGGCAGAGCGTTTTGCCCGACTGCGCCGTACATCGGTGGTTGTTGCGGTGGCTGAAACTGCGGCAGCGGAGTAAACGACGGTTTTGAGCTTGGCAGAAAAATGAGCGAAGCGATGATAATCATCATCGCACCGAAAACGCCCGTGATCGCGAGAATGCCAACAAATTCCTCCGGTGCTCCGAGTATGCCAAAAAACGCGGTCGAGAACATCGTTAAAAAGATGAACCAAAGTGTGCCAAATACCACACCCGCCTTTTTTGTGAAAAACTTTTTCTTTTGATTGAGCTGGGCAAGCTGCGGCAAAAACCCGCCGTGCGCCACGACCTCAGCGACCACGCCAAGCGGCATGCCGCATCGCGAACAAAATTTTGTCTCGCTAGAAACCTGTTGTTGTCCACAGCTAGGACAGTGCATCGCGTCGCTCCGTTATTAATAGATTTAGCTAAAGTCTCAATCCTTAACGAATTCTTACACGAAAAAGTTCGTTGTGCAAAAGTTTCCGGCTCAATCTAGAGATGCGGCAGCGTGTCGTCCGTTAGGGTTTGATAGAGAGCAAATGCCCGACCCTGAAAATGAGATGCGAGGTCGATGGTTTCGAGAAGAATATCGGCTAGTGGACGGAGCTTTTCCGGTGAGGGAATCTCGCGTTTTAGATCGTCTTCAGACGTAAAAAAAGAAAATCCTTTGAGCCGGGTAGCCTCGACCTCGTCAAGATAGCTTACGATTAGACCTTTATTGACAAGCTTTTCTGGCAGCGTCCATTCAAAAGGATCATCCCATAAACGCGTTGTGATCCCGCCAAAGGTCTTTTCGACCATCGCGGCTGAGCGAAGGATGTATTCGCCGCAAGAAAACGGTGACATCTCGCTGCGTGTTTCACGTGGGCGTTTGTAAAGCAAATGATCCGGAATTCGCGTCAACAATTCGCGCGAACGGGCATCTATCGTGATATATCTTTCGTAGAATATTGAAAGCAGGTTTTCCATGAAAAAAGAGCGGCCGCACAAGCAAGCCGCTCAATTTTATCATTCAATTGTAGTCCGACGAACTAACGCTTACCGTAGCGCCGGTCTTTTTCATATATACCAAGTCCGTAGTTGCGGCCTTTCCAATTGACTCCGGTGCCAAGTCTGCCTCTTACGCCGACCTCGGCACCTTTTTGAGGGACATTGCCATCCGTGACAAGCACCCAGATCGCACCCGTTCCGTCGTCGATCTTGTATGCACCACCGCCGATCCTTGTGCCGGGGATCGACAGGCCGTAGCTGTCTCTTACCGTTCCTGCGACAACGACCTCTTTATCCTTATATTTGCCCGGATTTGCCTCAATATCGGTAATACTGGTGCGTTGTGGACAGCCGGTTGCGAACAATGTGAGTGCCGTGATCGTTGTTAGCAAAATTACGGTTGTGATGGTTTTCATTGATGTTCCTCTATAAATAAATTGGGGAGTGCGAACGTCATAGAGATTCGTTTTTCGCCTGAAAGTTTGCCATAAATATTATTTTCTGTAATGCTGAATTCGTTTTCCAAATGCAGGACGAAACCTTACAGCAAACTGCGTCAGAGATCTCGGTCTGTTCGAGTCTGTCGGACGACTCGTGGCACAACCTCGCCGGGCCGAATGCCTTTGAAAGCTGGCATTTTGACGCTGTGTCCGACGATGGCCGCGAAGCGGTGGTGATCTCTTTCTACGACAACTACATCCTTTCACCTCGGTTTCACTCAAACACAAACGGTCCCGCGAATGTCATCCATTCCGGCAAGCACCGATTTCCGGCTGTGTCGTTTGTTTACTCCGTGGACGGCCGCCCTGTTTTCAACTCGATCAATGAATTTGTTGAGGGTGATTTTCGATCGGGAACGGATAACGGCTGCGTCGTTTCGGGCTCATCCTTTCGTATTGATAGTGCTGCATACGGGAGCGGCTTTTTTGTGACCGTCGAAGTTCGAACCGCAGGTGGCCGCCGTATCCGAGCCGAGATGGAATGGCTGCTGATCGAATCTGACCTAATGCCGAGCGATGAGGTACGAACTCCGGCAACATGGAACCTCGTCGCCCCGCGTGCGGATGTCAGCGGCAAGATAATGCTTATCGGGCGTCGGGGCAAGATACGAAAGACGGTGCAGTTTCGCGGTACGGGTTATCACGACCAGATATCGAGCGAGAATGTGCATTATCGTGAGCTAGCTTCGCGAATGTGGGGTCGTGCTCATTTTGTTGATTCGACAGTTGTTTTTGAAAGACACGGCGGTGTTCAGGACCGAGCGGCGGCAGGTAAGTTTTTCCTCATTCGCGACGGCAAAATACACGAACGCGACGCTGCGTGTGAGGTAAGTGAGTTCAAACGCGATCGATGGGGCTTAAATGTTCCTCGACGCATTTCATATGTGTCTGATGATCAGATAAAGCTGCGTATCAAACCGACCGCGACGATCCGGTCGGGGTTTTCAGAGGTTAAGATGCTGAGTGAGGTCACGCTTGGATTACGTGACGGTAAGCCAAGAAAGACCATCGGTATCGTTGAGTTTATCGATCCGCGCAGGATGAGCAGCCGTTTGTCTCGTTGGATAACGGACCTGCGGATAGGACGTAACGGCAAGGCACCGGTGTTTTAGCTCAGTTCCAGCGTTTGAGTTTCCGAATTACATCATTAGAGATCTGCGTCGCTTGCTCGACCGGCATCTTAAATTCTTTGCTCATAAAATCTATCGAGCTTTGCACCATCTCATCAACTGTCTGTGTCGGATTTGTAAATCCACCGTCCGCATAGCAGAACATGCAATAGTCTGATACGGGAGAACCTTCTGCGTCCGTCCCGTGGTTCTTAAATTCGTCCGAAAGCGGCATCCCGCAGCTCTGGCATCTGATCTTCTCGTCCATATTTATCTCAATTTGACGGCTGTTCCGTATGCAAGGACTTCGGTCGCACCTTGTGAAAATTCGGTCGCGTCATAACGCATACCGATAATGGCGTCGGCTCCGATCTCGTGGGCGTGCTGGACGAGCCGGTTAAACGCCTCTTTGCGGGCCTCTTCGCAGACAAAGGACCATTCCTCGATGTTGCCGCCGGCAAGCGACTTAAGTCCCCCGACGATCCCGCGTCCGATGCCGGTCGCGCGCACGACGATGCCGCGAACGACACCTAAATACTGTCCGATCTGCCGATCCTGAATATCAAAACCTGTTGTGACGATCATAATCATTACCTCAAAAATACGTTGTTTTTAGATATCAAACAGACTATAATTCCGAGCAAATGTCAAATAGTTCGCGTGTCGGTTTACCTGTCTGAATAACGGAGGAATATGTACAGTGTTACACACATTTCGAAACGGCTCCGTATCGTTGTGGTGTCTATTGCTGCGGTAGCGATCGTCGTATTTTCAGATGGATATACGGCGTCAGACGCGGCGCTGTTACAGACATATCCGACAACGAAAACCTCTGACGGCCTGCGCACCGTGACGGTCGAGAACGAAGAGGGCCGCGTGACGGTAAAGATCCCAGACGACATCCGCACCGGCGACAAGATCTCCGGCACCATTGTCACAGAGCCAAAAGGTGTGACGAAAGAAGAACAGGATGCCAATCTTGCGGCTATGAGAAAACGGCGGTTGCGTTTGATGCTCGCGAAAGCGAGCGGGGCAACAGATACAGGTAGTACGAACGAGCCTGTTGTTTTGAGTGTGCCTCTGGCTACCGGGCAAACATCGACGGTCAAAACTGAGGCGAAACAGGGAAATACGCTAAGGATCGAATTCACTGCATCTGGCCCGGTTACGTTGGCGGCTGACGATTCGGGTATAAAAGAACTTGGCCGGGCTCTGATACCGGTAGATCTGGTCGAGTCCGCACAAACGAAACCAGAACCGACGCCAAAGATGCCGGTGAAAAAGACGCCGGGATTGTCGTTCGTCTCGTTTGCGGACTATGACACGCTTGGTGCGGATCAGCAGACGCCGCAATTCGAAATTCCCGCACTCGGACAGACAGGTCGTCCGATCGATATCCGAGGACAGTTCGACGGTGACAGCTCGAATACGAACGTAAGCGTCGAAGTATTGAACGTCAACCTGCCGGTCGAGACGATCGCCGAGTCGCCGCGTAGATCCATTGTTGCAAATCCGACCAATCTCATCGGACCCGGAAGGATCACCATAAACGAGGGCGGAAGCACACATTCAGCACCGTTCCGCAATATCGGCGTTGGCCTATCCGCACCAAAGACCAGTTTGATGCGTGGCGAAAAGACCGAGATGCGCATCGAGGTAACGGGGCTTGCGGGCATAACCCAGTCTGTGCCGATGACGCTCAGTTCGTCCGGTGTCGTTACAATGTCCGGCGGGCCGTTTCAGCAGATCAACATTAGGCCAAACGACGTTTCGCCGGGCGGAGCATACGTAACGACACGCAGTATAACCGGGGTGCAGGCCGGCGGTTGGGGCGCTGTCGCAACTGTCATCGTGCGCGAATTTGATATCACCGTCCAAGATGATGCCGATCCACGTCTGCGGCTAATGTGGAATAGCTTTACCGGCGATTATCGCGTAACGGGCAACAAACCCGGTGAGGTTGTGACCGGTAAGGGAAAAGTCAGCGCAAAGGATTGCGTTTTTCAGCTGACGCTTGACATGGCAAACCGCAAGATCAACGGCCGTGCGGACCGCTGTACCCGCTCCGCCACTGCCGATCTGATAATATTCGTGACCCCGCGAACGATGATCATAGACAGCAACACCGACGACAATCTCTCGCCATAAATTCGTCAATTTGCAGAAGCCCGCACGTGAGTAAGGGCGTAACCTCCGACTTGGTGGTTACGCCCTTATTACTTTATCTGGTAGCGCGTAGGGGAGTTGAACCCCTCTTTCCAGGTTGAGAACCTAGCGTCCTAACCGATAGACGAACGCGCCGGTTAGCGAATTAAGAGTATAAAAGTCAATGATCTAATTCGCAAGCCCACAAGCAACAGCCCGCAACGTCCAACTAAAATGCCGGAAGCATTTCGCTTCCGGCATTTTTCGTCTAGAGTTCCACCTACGGCGTTGGAGGTTCATCGCCTCCGCTTGCGGCGGCTTTTATGTGCCTTGCGGTTCGCCATTCGGCTAGGGTGACACCGGCGCATGCGGACAGGGTGTAACCGCAATTTGTGGTGGGTCAACAACCCTTTTTCAACCAAGTCTTGAGGATGTGGAGTCAACGGTTCGACGCTTTAGAAACACAGTCCTCATAGAACAGGCTTGGGTTCGTAATAAGACTAGTCAGAATGAAGTTGAGAAAAAGTTGGGCTCAACTGGCCTTGGGAATCTTATTTCTGATCGGGATCCGAAGAAAGCGGGCTACACATTCAAGGTAAAGGATGCGAACCGCAAAGCAATCGACGATTTTATCGAAAGCAATTTCGGTTCCAAAGGTGGCGGAATTTGGTACGCTATGCACAAAGATGACCTTGGAGGCTGCGGTAAGGGATCAGATTGTCGCGATTTTATAACGCCTAAGGGTACAATGGGCATCAAAGGTTCAATGCAGGTAGCTTTCGATGAGGCCAACGGGCTTGGGTACGTTGATATTGATCGATTCAATCCATATCAATTTCCCGGGGGAACTTTTGGCCACTTATTCTTTGACGTTCTTGGGGGCGGTCCGGGCATAACTCAGACTGGGACAGACCTACGTCGTCTCGGTACGCTCAGAGATCGACATCGGAGATAGTTTATGGCAAACAAAGGCATAATAACAATGACCATTGCAATATCCTGTCTGCTCCTTACTTTTGGCGGGTACAATGTTATAGGTCAAACAAAGGATCAGGCTAAACGAGAGGCGGAACTTGCTTGGAACGCCTTGGTAGCGGCAAAAGGGGGCCGTGAAAAGCTTAAGAACGTGAATTCGATAATTAGACGGTGGTCTACCATGACCGAATTAAATGTTTTACCTAATTATCAGTGGACATGGGGACTACACCTCTTTGGCGGTCCGGCCTTTATCATTATTACCGACGGCCCGAAGGGTATATGTACAGTTGCCAATGAGAAAGGAGTCACCGATGTTATACGGAGCGACGAATATACTACTCGATTCCTACCGAGGGACGTTCTCACCTTCATGCTAGAGACAAGGTGGTATAAGCCTGAGTTAGTACAGGTAAGTCGTCAGTTGATTGGGAAGAGAAAAGTAGATGTGATTCAAACTCTAGTAGGGGGCGCACGAATAGACTTTGTATACGAACCTGAAGAAATGATGGTACGCGAAGTATGGTTCTATTATGAAGGAAGTTTAATTCGCAAGTATGGTCTCGGTGAATATAAACTTGTCGATGGTATATGGATGCCCCACAAGTTTAGTGTTGTGGGTGCTGTTGACAGAGATATTTTTTCAATAGAGATCAAACCCGATACACCGGTAACCTTTGAATTCAACGTCGATTACGATCCAAAGATATTTGAGCCGCCCTTCAAGGCAACCACCGCCGACGCCTGGAAACGCAAGCCATAGATAAATTAACAGAAATGGGGTCATACACTGCGATCATGAATAGTTGAATGGTGAGAATTGATAATTGAGAATTGGGGCAGATGGGTCAGAGAAAGGCTTCGCATATCGCGAAGCCCTTTTTTATTTGGCAGTAAACCCCAATGCTTACTGCTGCCGGAGCGGCCTGCACTCGCATTTCTGCCGCAACCCTTTTATAATAGTAGTTTGGACACCTCACCGGACAAATTACTATGACACACACACTCTTTGATTCGCGGCAAACATTCACGACCGGCAACGGCGGTACAGGCACTTTTTATTCACTTCCTGCATTAGAGGCGGCGGGGTTGGGACAGATCTCGCGGCTGCCGATTTCGATACGCATCGTGCTGGAAAGCGTGCTGCGCAATTATGACGGCGGAAAAAAGGTTGCCGAATCGCACATCCGTGAACTCGCTGCGTGGGGCGCGGCTGACGAGCGTACGAACGAGATACCGTTTGTCGTCGCACGCGTGGTGTTGCAGGATTTTACGGGCGTGCCTTTACTTGTGGACCTAGCGGCAATGCGATCCGCTGTTCAGCGAATGGGCAAAGACCCGGCTGTGATCGAACCCCTCGTGCCCGTCGATCTGGTCATCGACCACTCTGTACAGGTCGATTATGCGGGCAGCGATACGGCCTACGAAAAGAACATGGAGATGGAGTTTAAGCGAAACGCCCAGCGATATCGCTTTCTCAAATGGGGAACTCAGGCGTTCAATGGTTTTGGCGTCGTGCCTCCGGGGATCGGTATCGTCCATCAAGTCAACCTGGAATACCTCGCAAAAGGCGTCTTTGAGCGTGAAAGCGTTTATTTTCCTGATTCATTGGTCGGAA
>JBEBGA010000046.1:0-12800 GCA_040081695.1 Pyrinomonadaceae bacterium | reverse complement strand
GCAGCGTAGTGCCGCCTTGACCAGCGTTAACGATCATTGTGTTGGTCGATTTGAGATCGGCACCCGCTCCGAATCCAAACACCGCCGGCAGACCCAAACTGTGAAGCTCAGCGATCTGTTTTTGTATGTCGGCAGAGTTTTTAGCTCCGGCAATTGCCTTGAGATATTTTTCAATTGGCTTGGTGCCTGCTTTTTCGATCGCAGCCTCGTCCATACAGGTGGCATAAAAATCGCCAATCATCTGTGTATCGCTGCCGTCTTTAGCCTTGGTTGCCGCAGCTTTTTCCAATACTCCCTTGAGGATCGAGTTGTTCGAATCGCGAAGCATATTAAATGTCCCCCAACTCGCCTCCGTCGAGGGTATCTGCGTATTTTTCAGCCATGTGCCGTTAGCATACTGAAAGAAATCGTCGCATGCCTCAGTCGTGCGGTCCATGCGTGACGGGTCAAAGCCGGAACTCTGAGCAAGTACGCCGGCCCATAAAGACAGCATTATTGCGAGAGTCGTAACAAAACGAAAAAGTCGTGTGTGCATTTTTTTCTCCTAAGAATTTCCTGTTTAATACGGTTTCGGTTCCAAAAGGTTTAGACCGGTTACTTGACCGGAACAAAACTGTCTGCCACTCGTTGACGCAGTTCGGCAGCGAGCACTTTACGGTCAGAGTTTTGCACCGGTGCCTCGCCAAACGTAATGATGGCGGCGTATTCACTGACCTTGAACAGCCGCCATAGGTGCGCGAAAAAACTGATGTCTTCCCACCAGCACGCGGCTTGGTTAGCGGGCGTTTCGCCATCGGGCGTTGTGTAAGTGATCGATGCGTATGAGACGGGAATATCACCCTGAGCGGCAAATTCTAAAAACGACGAGTTAAATGGATCGACATCTTTGCCATCGGTCGCTTTTCCCTCGGGGAATACGACAACGCCTTCGCCCATATCCAGCCGCTCGACTATCATCTCTCCGGCACGCGGTATGTCGCGGCGGTTACTGCGGTCAATAAAGATCGTCCCCATATCGCGGCAGATCCGCCCGGCGACGGGCCAAGTCTCGACCTCGGCTTTTGCGACAAAGATGCCCTTGGCGGCGTTTCTGATCGCCGGGATATCGGTGTAGCTAAGATGATTTGTTACCAAAAAAAATGGCGGCTCGGGCGGTGTGCCGTTGACCTCGATACGCATGTTCGAGATGCTGACAAAACTCCATGTCCACGCACCAAAGATGCGTTGTCGCCAGCGGATCTTATCTGGCATAAAGACGCGCAATAGCCACCAGCTCCAATAGAGGCCCAGCGTTGAACTGACGAATAAGACTATTTTTATGGCTGCCCGTATGGTTCGCATGCGATATCTAAAGCGGCTGCTTATCTACTTTCCTAAAATTGTATCGCAGTAAAAACCGCATCGGCAAAGCCTTTTGTGTGGTGTCTATTTGCCTAGATCTTGTGGTAAAGGTCGGCGATCTCATTTTTTAGTTCGGCAGGGAAACAGATGCGATGGATGCGATAGCCTTCTTGCAAGCCGCGGATCGCGGGGCTGACCGACGAGATCTCGCGGATCTCGGGCCGCGAAAAACCATCCTCCACAAAAATAAGGTTCTTTGGATCTGAAGCATCTTTTGAATAGAACGAATATGCGACATTGCCGGCTGAGTCTTCGACAAAATAATAGTCCGGGTCAAACCCCGCATTTGCAACAAGTTGTCGTGATTCGGCGATAAATGCCGACCGCTCGGCCTCGGGCATATCCAGATCAAATGCTTTGAACAAACGGCGATCCAAAAATCGTTTTGCGAGATCTGCAAGGATCTTGTCGTCAGAGTGCTGCCAGCGTTTGATGCTAAACATCACATCTGTATCGTCTAACTCGAGGTGTTCGCTGAGGGTAAGCTTCTCTCCCGCGAGGATCTTTTCCATCGGCGTTCCCGATGCACACCAGATACCGCTACCATCGCTAAAGATCTTGAGTGCTCGACGCAACAATACCTTTAATATCGCCTCGGCCGAGCGGAGCGTCCGGTGAAAATACACCTGCCGATACATATAGTATCTAGCTTGCAGATAGTCTTCGACGGCGTAAAGCCCCGGTGCCGATACATATAAATGATCTTTTTCCTCATTGATCTCGATCGATTTGATTATCCATTCGAGGTCGTAGATGCCGTACTTTGCCCCGGTCATCAGACTGTCGCGGAGCAGGTAGTCCATACGGTCGACATCGAGTTGGGATGAGACAAGTTGGGCGAGAGCGAGCGGCTTAAAATCACCTCGGATGATCGCCGCGACATCATTTGCGAGTGTCGGAGAATATTTAGCCAGCAACTTTCCAATGCCGGTCGCAGGGCTCAAAACAGCCTCGATAGTAAATTCTTCGTGATGAAACCCTAGGATCGATTCGATAACATGCGAGAACGGCCCGTGGCCGATATCGTGGAGCAGAGCTGCAACCCGGACGGCGGTCTGAGCTTCGTCGGGAATGGAGTAGCTGAGCCTGAGTTTGGCGATCATCCGTCCCGCGAGATGAAATGCTCCCAGCGAGTGGGTGAACCGCGAATGTTCCGCCGCCTGATACGCAAAGTACGCTAGCCCAAGCTGACGTATCCGCCGCAGACGCTGAAACTCCGGCGTATCGATCAACGAGACGACAAGCCGTCCCTCGTCCGAATCGGTATTGACGCGGATAATGTTGTGAACCGAATCGCGGTAAATTCTCTCTGCCAAAACATGCTCCCTTATGGCTTTAGATCGAGATTGTAGTTTGAGGGATTAGAGGGGATTTATCAAGAAGCCGGTCTGATCGCAAAAAAAAGGAGGCCGTCCAAAAGGACGACCTCCGAAATACCTCTAAAGAGGTAAATTAGAATATGAATCGGAAACCGAAACGTACGTTACGCTTAGCTTGATACGAGCTAGGCAGTCCGTAAACCTGGTTACGGTTAGCCGGTGCATCAAGAGCAGCAAGAGCAGCAGCAGCAGCAGGTGATCCGTTAAGGATCGCATTCTGCAGAGCGGTTGCCCAGACAAATCCAGTAGCATTGTAATCATAACCCGGTACAACCGAAGGTCCGGTGATGATCGGATCGATCCAACGCTGAGGATTGAGCGACGTAACGGCATTCTGATTGAATACGTTTGTCGAGGTTATATCGGCAACGATCTTGTATTTCGTATCACGGCCGAACTTGTAGGTGTGTGACAAACCGAGATCTGTCGAAGACAGCATCCCTGTACGTCCCATATCCCCACGTCCTTTCCATACGATATACGACGATTCGATCTCAACAGCTGTTGTCTGCGGAGTTCCGGATTGAGCAGTCGTGAAGAACGAAAACTCTGTCGAGTTCGTTCTGCTACCCTTCCAGTCGAATGTGTATCCACCATATGCTTTGAATACGTGTGGACGGTCGGTTGCAAGTGGTCCGGAATCATCCTGGCCAAAGGCGGTGAAGCCATTAACTGCCCAGTCAAAGAACCGGTTAACGCCTGGCGACGAGCGAGTCGCTGCGGCTCCATCAAGCGAGCCTCCGTCAAAGTAGTCAGAGTTTGCCAAACCAGCGTAGTTACCGCGTAGGCGGCTGTACGTATAGTTAGCATTGAAATAGTAGTTGTTCGAAAAGCGACGGGTAAGACCGATCTCAAACGCATTGTAGAGACGTTTTGCCTTAGCGTGCTTGGTAATACCAAAAGAAGTGCGTTGAGCAAGAGCTACGCCTTCTCCGGGGTTACCGATCGTGTAATACTCATTCAGCCCGTTATCGATATATCCGATATCTTCAATACCGCTAAGAAGTCTCTTGCGGGTGAAGCGTCCGGATAGAACGTAGTTGCCAAACAACTCAGTCTCGAGACCAACAGTGATCTCTTCCTGTTTGAAAGGCTTGATGTTGGGATCAACTCCAACAAGAGGTACGCCAACAAGAGCCGCATATGTTGCCGGCGGCAGGTTTGATGGAATACGGAAATCGAGCTGACGTTGGCTAAGTCCACCTGCAGTTGACGGGTTACCGCCGCCGATGACGTTGGTGCCAAAGCTACCAAGGATACGGCTAGGCGTATAGTACGTGTACTGCTGGTTGTTTGCGAGGATCGGGAAGAAATCTTGAAAGAAGACAGCTCCACCGAACGATCCGATCGGAAGCTCGAACTTAAAGCGATCGCTGAAAATGCCATAGCTACCAAAGATACGGGTCTTTCCGTTACCGAAAAGGTCGTATGCTGCACCGAGTCTAGGCACCGTCTTGCGTTTCCAAGGGATCGAGATCGGTGTGGCTACGCTGCCGGCACCGGTGTTGAAGGCCGGAAGGTTCTCGGTTTCAAAGCGAACACCCAGATTCAAGGTCAAACGGCGGATCTGCCATTTATCCTGAATGAAGATGGCCTGAGCCCTGTTGCTCGAAGTACCGCTCTCACCGAAACGAATCATGTCTCCGTAACCAACGCAGTCGGTCGGCAATGGAGCAATAACGTTGTAGTTACAAGTGACAGGGATACCTGCAGGTCCTGGATTTACTCCATATTGGAGAGTTACGCGGCCGGCCGTGTTTACGGAAGCAGTCGAACCCTTGATAGAAGCAAGCAGGTTTGCAAGCTCGTAACCGCCCTTGAGGACGTGATTACCACCGGCACTGAATACCCACGAAGCGTCGATATTATAAGTGTTGCGTTTCGAGATCTCGAATTCTGCACCGCCGTTACCGGTCGGTGAGGTTGTGAAACCGCTGGGACACTGAGTAGCACCGCTTGTGTAAGGCAGTGAACTTGCAGCACCGCGGCAGCGATAGTTGACGTCAAAAAACGCTGCATAAGCCGACGGCTTACTGTTCTGGAAGCCGTGTCCAAAACGGCCTGTGATAGCGAGCTTACTGGTAGCAAGATAAGTTGCTTGGGTGGTGAAAAGGGCCGAATTTTCACGACCACCTTTGAGCCTGTAAAGATCAGGTCCGGTTTGAGCATACCCAGCCTGCGTAGGTGTGCCGGAACCGCCGAGAACGATCGACGCGTTAGCGATACCATCGATGATCCTCGGATTCCACAAGTATGAGGTGAAACCGCTCAACCTGTTGAAGAACGAGTAATCAAGGCGTCCCTGTGCGTATTCGTATTTTTGTTTTGTGACATACGTCTCAGGTTGAAAAGCAGTACCTGCTCTAGGTGTCAACACAGGACCACTCGCATCGGTAAATGAGTTGTAGTATCTGGTTTGGCTAGTGCTGGTAAAGACCTGAGGCGAGTAGATGCCGTAGAACCAAAGATGATTCTTGATGAGGCGTCCACCCAACGATGCCGTCGGATCGAACTGTAGCGTATCAGCTTTCGGCGTCTGAATAAAATATATACGCTGGTAAGCTGGTGGCGAACCTGACGCGAGGAAGTTTGCCGGAGCAAAACGATTACTCGGCTGCAGCTTCGACGTATTGAACTGTGCACCAAATTCACCGTGCATTTCTTCGGTGCCTGACTTTGTGATAACGGATATCACGCCGCCGCTGGCTCCGCCGTGCTCGGCTTCAAAACCACCGGTCTTGATCTGAACTTCTTTAACCAGAGCAGTCGGGACATTGTTGACGCTGTCCAACGTACCATAGCGGTAGCTGGTGATCTCTTGACCGTCAAGAAGGAAAGTGTTTTCCGCCTTGCTGGCTCCGTCAACTGTGAAACCGCCTGTCAGGGCCTCGCCTCGTGTGCCGGGTGAAATTTTCAACACCGACGTAAAGCTTGTTCCCAATGGCAATCTGTCGATCAGCTCACCGGTGATGTTCGTTCCGACTTTACTGTCCGTGGTATCGACAACGATACCGAGCGGGTCGGATGTAACATCTACCGTATTTACGGATGAAATGCCCATCGTGACATCAGCGGTGGTCGTCTTTTCAACGATCACCTGTGTGTCGATCGAGGTCTCAGCAAATCCGCCGGTAGCTCCGACGGTAATTTTGTATCGACCAGCTGGCACACGATTGAATCGGTAAACTCCTTCGCTGTTTGCTGTTGCGGTCTGATTGAACCCGGCGTCTTGACCGACCGCGGTAACCGAAGCCCCGGGGACGACAGCACCTTTCGAGTCCTTGACCGTTCCTTCGATCGTTCCTGTGGTCGACTGGCCAAACGCTATCGCGGTTGACAAGACAAACACAAAAAGGATCGACGCGATCATTTTAAACTTGTTAGTCATTTTTATCATTCTCCTTAAGAATATTTCGAGAAAAGCTCTCCGAAACACATTAATCCCTAAATAAAGGAATAATTGTACCGAACTAGTTGCAATTTGAGAGCCACAGAGGAAAGCGGCAGGTTGCGACTATAACATATTGAAAATAATACAGTTAGAGTGGCGTAAAGATACGCCGCATCTGAAAAATGTCCAAACTGCGTTCAGCATTTTGGACATTCTATAGATATTTGGATTTCCGCTAAGGCCGCTGGTTAGGTCGTTTTACGCAGTTTGGTGATCAGGCTGCGTACACTATCTATTTCCGCAGACTTTAGGTCCGATTTGGTTTTGAGATATTGCTCAAGTTCATCGGCTGCCTCATGATTTTTTTTAAGCCTATTAAATACGAGGGACAATTGCCAGTGAACCTCAGCATTCGGTTTGTCCGTCAGCGATTTAGCCAACAATAGAGCTGTCTCAGCGTTCTTGAGATCATTACTCCGATAATAAATCATACCTTGTAACAAACGCACCACCGGACTCTTTGGCTGGAGAATGGCAGCCGCGTCTATCGCTTTTATTGCCGCGGCTGTTTCATCAAGCTTATAAAACGCCAATGACAGACTGTAGTAACAGTCGGAGCACTTCTTGTTTACATCAATTGCTCTTAATAAATATGGATAACCATCTGCATATTTGCCGCCGATGATCTTAGCTTTGCCCAAAGCGGCCAACGCATCAAAGTAATTCGGGAACAGCTTAACTGCTGCTTCGAGGCTGGCTAACGATTTACCAGGGTTTGATTGGACCTCATCAATGCCGGATTTATATAGCTGCCTAGCTTCCTGCGGCACTTCCTGAGCAAAGACGGTTCCAACTATACCTAGGTCATTTGCCTGAAATCGCCTGTCCTGCATGAGACGAAAATCGACCATGACGGTGTCGCTTCGCGACGACTGATTATTGATCTCAATGTCTTTCTCTTGCTCAAGCAAATTTGTCCCATAAGGTTTGACCGCGATAACGTATCGGCCCGGACCCATTCCGCGGAAAGTGAAGCGGCCTTGTCCTGTTGATCGCTGACGGGAGACCATTGTGCCAAAGTTACTGTAAAGCTCTACAAAAGCATTATTAACACCGTTGCCAGTTTCATCGGTAACCCTGCCTTCGATCCGATTTAGTCCAATAGCAAGACTTCCGGTAGCTTGGGCCGGGATCTCCATTGTGCCTGCAAATATCAAAATAAAAAAAAGGGCCGAAAATGCCGACCAATTACGATACTTCATAAATCCTCCGGGCTACTTTAAAAGGTGCCCCATTTTTTCTTTTTTTGTACGCAAATAATGTGCCGCAGGTTGTTCCAATTCAACCTCGATAGGGACTCGCTGTACAATACGCAGTCCGGCACGTTCGAGAGCTGCCAGTTTGTCCGGATTGTTGGAAATCACCTTGACCTTGCAGAGGCCCAGGTCAAAGAGTATCTCGGCACACTGCTGATAATCGCGGGCATCAATGGCAAAGCCAAGTTCTTCGTTAGCCTCGACGGTATCGGCTCCCTCGTCCTGCAGAGCATAGGCGCGGATCTTGTTGATGATCCCGATACCGCGGCCCTCTTGCTGCTGATAGACGATAGCTCCGCGGCCCTCGGCGTCGATCATCTCCATCGTTTTGTGAAGCTGCGGGCCGCAGTCGCACTTGATAGAACCAAATACGTCGCCCGTAAGACATTGAGAATGGATGCGGACGAGCGTCGGCACTTCGCCGTCCATCTCGCCTTTGTACAGAACGACAAATTCTTCGCTACTGGTCAGCGATCTGTACCCGGCGATCTTAAATTCACCGCGTTTTGTGGGCAGATTAGCGGTTGCGACGCGTTCGACCGTTACGGCACGGCTCGTCCACGAGCAATCGCTGCCGGTATCCGGCGTGTTGGTATTCTCTAACATCGATGCACCTATACTGAAATAATACTCCGATTCAACGAATTAGTGTAGAACAAAATCGCGCCTTAAACTTTGTATACTCAAAGCCCGAAAAGGTTGTGAAGCATAAAAATACAATTCGCCGATCAGGCAATTCCGGATTCAAGCGTCGCATCGCTCAGAGCATCGCCGGTAACGTGGAGTTTTTCGTCAGAATATTGGAGCTGATACAGCCGCCAGTACAGCCCGCGCCCGTTTAGCAGTTCGTTGTGGGTGCCCATCTCACGCAGTTCGCCGTGATGCAGCACGATGATGCGGTCGCATTTTTGAATGGTTGAGAGCCTGTGGGCTACGACGAGCGATGTACGGCCGGTCATAACGCGTTCGACCGCCTGTTGGATAAGCTGCTCGGTCTCGGTGTCGATCGAGCTGGTGGCTTCGTCGAGGATGAGGATCGTCGGGTCAAATGCCAACGCCCGTGCAAACGAAATAAGCTGTTTCTGCCCAACCGACAGGCCGGCACCGCGCTCGCGGATCTCTGATTCATATCCGCCATCCAGTTTTTGGACAAAGGCATCAGCGTGAACTTCGCGGGCGGCCCACTCAACGCGGTCGCGGGTGATATCATTGTTGCCGAGCCGGATATTGTTTTCGATCGAGCCGCTAAATAGAAAGACATCCTGCAAAACGACGGCAAAGTTTGACCGCAGGTCATGCAAAGACCAATCGCGAACATCGACGCCGTCAACCAATATCCGTCCTTTCTGCACATCGTAAAAGCGCATTATCAGATTGGTGATAGTCGTTTTGCCCGAACCGGTGTGGCCGACGAGAGCTACGCTTTCGCCGAGATCCACTTTGAATGAGACATCTTTGAGCACCCAATCTTCGTCCTTATAGGCAAACCAGACGTTTTCAAACTCGATCTTTCCGGTTGCCTTGCCGGTCTTTTTCGGCTCTGCGGGCGTCGTGATCTCGATGTCGCGGTCGAGCAGGATAAAGATACGATGCGAGGCGACAATGGCGGCCTGGAGGACGTTGAATTTGTCGGAAAGATCCCGGATCGGCTGAAAAAGCTGGAGCGAATATTGTATAAAAGCAGCGAGAACGCCGATGCTCAGAGCGGTGCCAGCCGCCGTAAACCCGCCGAGCGTCTCGTAACCAAACGCAAAGATCACCACCGCGATGCCAACCGCACCGATAAAATCGACCAGCGGATAAAATATCGCGTAGTAAAAAATAGTCTCGATATTGGCGTTGCGATAGTCGTCATTGATATCGCGAAAACGTGATAGTGCTTTGTGTTCAGCGTTAAATAGCTGGACGGTCTGTGCTCCCGAAATGTATTCCTGTAGAAACGCGTTAAGCCGGGCGTTGCGTGTCCGCACGCGGTCAAAGCCATTGCGTGCGTGTTTGCGAAACCAATTCGTCGCCATGAAAAGTAGCGGTACCGTCACGAGCGATACGAGCGCGAGTTTCCAGTCGAGCCAAAACATTATCCCGATGATCGCAAAAATAACGACCAGATCGCCGAGTACGTCGATCACGCCGGACGTGAAAAGTTCGTTCAGAGCATCGACATCCGACGTCAGCCGCGTCATCGTCCGTCCGACCGGATACTGGTCATAGTACGCGACCTCTTGTTTTTGCAACTTGGTAAAGATCTCTGTCCGCAGATCAAACATCACCCGCTGGCCGACATTGTTTAGCAGGATCTCCTGGGCGTACGAGAAAAGAAACCTAAAGAGGAACACACCAAAAAACGCGAGTGCAAACAGCCATATACCGTCCACGCGCTTTGGCGTGATAAAATCATCGACCGCCATCTTGGTGAAATAAGGCTGCGTGCTGATAAGGACGTTCGTCAGCAGGGTTAGGACGATCGCCGCCGCCGCATAACGCCAATAAGGCTTGATATAGCGGATCAAACGGCGGGCGACACGGAGATCGTAGGTTTTCCCGATCGCGTCTTCTTCGTGATATTTCCTTACCTCTTCTGACATCCTTGTATTAAATCTTAGATTTCAGATATCAAATTAGCAAAGTATAATAACGGTGACCTACGATGAACCGATTTCTCGTCCAACATAAAGATAACTGGCAGCGGCTCGAAGACCTGCTCGAAATGCAGCACGGCACCGGTTTACGCGGCCTGTCGCGGATGGAGGTGCGCGAATTTGGCGAGCTTTACCGTCGTGCGGCTTCAGATCTCGCCATCGCCCGAGCCGAGACCCGCGACCCAAAGCTGATCAATTATCTCAACAGCCTCGTGATCCGTGCCCACGGCCGCATCTATCGAGCCGAAAGCCAGGGAGCGAATCTGATCTGGAAATTTTTTGCCGAAGATTTTCCGCAGACGTTTCGCAACAACTGGCGGTATATGATGCTGGCCTTTGGCGTGTTTGCGGGGTTTGTCTTGTTTGGGTTTATTGCGACGTGGATTGACACAGATTTCACGCATTTTGTGATGCTTTCCGGCATTACTGAACAGATCAATTCGAACAATCATTGGTGGAAAGGGCTAAATGACGCTAATCAGATCGGGGCGACGCATATCCTCTCCAACAACATACTCGTTACGTTTCGCGTTTTTGCGATGGGCGCCTTTTTCGGTATCGGGGCATTTTACGATCTTGCGTTCGAAGGGGCACGATTGGGAAGCGTTTTTGCCGCCTGCTACAAGCTAAATCCACCGTTTGGCAACGCACTCGCGAGCTTTGTCGTCGGCCACGGCGTGATCGAGCTATCGACCATCTTTTTCTGCGGCGGTGCCGGCATGATGATCGGCTACGCGATGATAAATCCGGGCGATCTAACCCGTAGTCAGGCCCTGAAGAAAAAGGGGATCGAGGCGGCGAGGATCGTTATCGGTTGTGCTTGCCTTCTTGTTATCGCAGGCACGATCGAGGGGTTTTTGTCACCATCAGACATGCCCGCCATTGTTAAGATCGCGACCGGCGTTGGTACAGGAATAGCGATGTACTCTTACCTGTTTTTCGCCGGACGAGTAGCAGACCCTACTGAAGCGGAAGCGACGAACTGATCTTATCCTGCGTCTTTGACAGGTTGTTCGGACACTCATTGAGCGGAAAAATTCGCCTAAATCTCACAAAATTTCCTGTCTTTTTATCTGTGATCGTGAGCGTGCCGTCCTTGTATGTAAACTCACGTGCACCGAGCAAAGTGCCCGTAAATAGCCGCTCAAACTGCAACGACGGCTCTTCGCATGCCATCATTGTAGATATGATATCAGTAATTTTGAGTTTGCCGCGGATGACGTCATAGCTGCCGCCATAGACGTTGCAGCCGGTTTTGCCACCAAGCTTACCGTCGGGGCTGATGTTTAGCGTCACCTCGCTCTGGTCGATCGGAAAGGCGATCTTTTGCTCAAAGTTGTAGGATGCGAGCCGCCACTTCCCTTGCGGAAAGTCCTTAGCAAATACCGGCAGGCTCCCGGCTGCGACCACAAAGGTCAGTATCAGAATATTTTGTAATTTCGACATAATAGCTTCTCAACAAAAAATAATGTAGAGCATCGCTCTATGTCTAAAGAACGAGTCGCAGAGGCTGTGCTTGCAGCTGGCTAGATGCGGACCTTTAACGGCCGTACAAGCTCGACGCCAAAGGCAAGCTGAGCAGAGCGTTTCATCAACCCCGCGTCGCCGGTTGTCATGATCTCGTCAACGCCCTGGCATTCGATCCGCCACTTGGCGACGAGCGTTACGAGTGAGGCAGCCGGGTCAATGAACTTGGTTGTCGGCGGGACGAAGCTCGCCAATACGGGCGTGATCGCGGGGTAATGAGTACAGGCAAGCAGGATGTGTGAGCAGCCCCGCAATGGGCTAAGGATCCGCCGTGCCTCGGCCTGCAGAGTTGGCGACGCTATATCACCGCTTTCGATCAGGCCCGACAGCGGCTGTGCGACGCGCTGATGTAACACAACTCCGTGCTTGGCAAATGACCGCCGATAAACGCCAGACAACACCGTTCGCCGTCCGCCGATCAGGCCAAGTCTCGTGGGCTTAGCTTTAAGGCTTGTTTTTACGGCGCTCTCGATAACGCCCTCGACCGGAATGCCGTGGTCGGCCAGAAAAGGGATCACGGTGCTCGCTGCGTTACAACCGATGACGACGTGAGTCACGCCGCGGCCTTTTAGATCGTCGATGACATTATCGAGACGTGTCGCGATTTCGCCTCGCGTCATTTTTCCATATGGCGTGACGCCGGTGTCCGAAAGGTAGCTTATCGGGATCGGTCCAAGCTTTTGTTTGATCAGCTTGTAGATGCTGATGCCGCCGATGCCCCAGTCGATGATCCCAAGACGTTTCATTACGGGTAAGAAAGTTTGACCTCGATGCCGTTCTCGACCGGGCCGCTGTCAAAAGCCACGATCCGCGAGTGCCACGCCATGTTTAGGATCTCCATTTTCTGCCCCGGAAAACGGCTTTCGAGATACCATTTCATCTCGTGTTCAGAGCGGATAGGGTTGTATTCGACCATCTTTTTCCAGTCGGGATGCGAGACGAGTTTTTGCAGCGCAGCGTTAAACTGCGCATTTGCTTTCTGATCACGCATCGTTTTGAGCTTGTCGGTGAGGACACGCGGGTATTCGCTTACCGCCACCGGAACTGTAACCATATCAATAATTAGAAACTTACCGCCGGGCCGCATCACGCGTTTGATCTCGGCAAGCAGCGGGTCCCAATCCAGATATCTAAATGACATTAGCGA